>CALFVP010000137.1 GCA_937928175.1 uncultured bacterium
GGTACCCATTGAACTATAATTCCATCTTCTTCAAGTTTTTCATAGACAAGAGCGTAAAACTCTTTTGTAAATAACATCCAACTATCGGAAGAAGCTGGATGCGTAGCATCTGCTACAATAATTTCAAACTTACCTTTGTAAGACTTCAAGAAATTCCTACCATCATCTTCAATAAAATACCATAATTTTTCTTTAGAAAAAACATTGTAATTGTAATTACTAAATAACACTAAAGCACCCTTAACATCAGGACAAATATCAACAACTTTAACAGTTTGGTTACTTAAATGGTGCAGTACACTACTAAGTGTTATACCACCTCCCAAAGCGTTAACCATCACATTACTTACTTTTCCTTTCATCATAACCCCAACGTTACCCATTACCTTAAAAGATACCAACGAATTATAATCACTTGGTACTTCATCAATACCGTTTATTTTCAAAAATCTAGTATTATTAACATCAAAAACTGCTACCGTACCATACATTCCTTCCTTATAAAATTTCAATTCTCCCTTAACATTCCAAAAACCATTGTAATATTTAGTAAACGTTACATCCTTAGGTAACAAAACTACGAGCAAAACCAAAAAAAAGCCAACTATTCCAAATGTCTTATTACGATTCAAAATAAACGCAACTACAATACCACTGAATATATAAAGAATAGATATTACAGCTAAACTGGTACTAAAACCTAAAAAGGATATCATAACGTAAGTTATCAATACAAGTCCAACTATACTCCCTAAAGTGTTTATATAAAGTATTGTTCCTGAAATACTTTGAGAATCCACTTCTTTAAATAGAGAACTTTTCACTAAACTAAAAAGTGAAGGTACAATAACACCTGAAGATAATGCTATAATTCCAGAAGTCATCAACACTAACGTATACCGAGTTATCAGTAAAGACAACTGTTCCGAAAACTTATTATCTCCAAAAATAGAAAATAAAACGTTACCAAAAACGTTATAAATACCCCCTTTTATAATGTATGAATTATTCAAAATGAATATAGAAAATAACGTATATAAACCTGTAAAGAATGAAACAGAAATCACAACAACGTTATCACTTTTAAGTAACTTAACAAGTGGTTTATACAACAAAGCTCCAATAGATATACCTAAAATTATAACCGACAATATTATAGAAAACGAAAAAGTATTATTAGCAACAAAGTAAACTAAAATTCTATACCATACAATTTCAAGAGCCATTCCACAAAAACCGTATACAAAAGCCACTACTCCAACAAATCCCAAGTTTACATTAGGTATAATACTTTTTACAAATCTAAAGTCAACTCTGTACTGCTTTGTAATCAAAGCTGTACCAACAAAAACAAAAACATTCATAACAAAAGCAATTAAAAACGTTGTACTTAAACCAAAGAAGTTTATAAACACAATAGAAGTTAACAACGCTCCAAAACTTGCACCAATAGCATTAACACCGTAAACCTTATCAACCATATCCTCATTTTCAGTTTTCTTAAGATACTCTATGACTATTGGTAAAGTTAACCCCATCGCACTCGTAGGTAAAAGCAATACAAACATCGATAAAAAGAACTTGACAATAAAAAAATTACCAATAGAAACGTACAAAGAGTCAATGACTTTAAAAAAATAAAAAAACAAAAAAGAATACACCCCAATTAGCAACTCCAAATACCCATAAAGCAGTAGGTTATTCTGAGATTTTATATTCCTTGCTAAAAAGTAACCTAAAGCAAGACCAATCATATACGTAGCAACAACTAAAACAGTAGAATGTATAAATAACCCAAACACAATGTTAAATAACCTAACAAAAAGAACTTGATACATAAGTGATGCAAAACCAGATACAAACAGAAAAAATAAAACTACCCTCCTCATACAAACTTGATTATAAACTTTTACAAACTACCAAAACAATTTACCAGAAAATTATCTTGTTTAAAAAACAGCCAATCCAAAATAATAGTTTTATGAACAATATTATAAAAAGTATCGTAAACATAATAAACATAACCATTACAACCATAAAAAGTGTTACAAACACAAGTGTTATAAACACAAGTGTTATAAACACGAGGGGGTTTTCGCTGATTGAAATTTTGATAGTTCTAGCTATAATAGGCATACTTCTTACTATAGCTATACCTAATTTATTCAAAGCAGAAGAAGCAACAAGGAAGAGAGCAACAGAGCTTGAAATGAGGGGAATAATAGCATCAACATACAATTATAGGTTAGCTACTTACTCTTTGCCAAGAGATCTAAAAGAATTAGTTAAAGAAGGTTACATAAAATCAAGTGCCCTTCAAGATGAATGGAATAATCCATACAAATTTGAAGTAAAAAATAATAAAATCACAATAATAAGTGCTGGACCTGATAGAAAGTTTGGTACCAAAGACGATATAATAGTTGAAGAAAGTTTCTAAAGATCTCTATTTTAAAAACGTTACTAAAAACTTTAAAGGTGGTTATATGAAAATTGAAAACGTGGAAATACTTGTTGAAGCGTTGCCGTACATAATAGAGTTTAAAAACACAATAATTGTTATTAAATACGGCGGAAGTGTAATGACAGATGAAGAGTTAAAACAATCATTTTGCAAAGATGTTGTGCTATTAAAGCATTTAGGGATTCATCCTGTAATAGTACACGGTGGGGGTAAAAAAATCTCTGAGTTTATGGAACGACTTAACAAAAAACCAAAGTTTATACAAGGACAAAGAGTAACAGATAAAGAAACAGTTGAAATAGTAGAAATGATTTTAAGTGGAATAATAAACAAGGAACTAGTTTTTAATATCATAAAGAACGGGGGTAAAGCTGTTGGTATATCAGGAAAAGATAATTTCACAATAAAAGCTAAAAAGAAATTCTTAGAAAACAACTTTGATATTGGGTTTGTTGGAGAAGTTGAAAAAATAGAACCTTCACTTATCATATCTTTAATAAACGATGGTTTTATACCTGTTATTTCACCAGTAGGAGTTGATGAAAAAGGAAACTCTTACAACGTAAATGCAGATGATGTAACAGCAGAAATAGCAGTTTCCCTCAAAGCAGAAAAAATTATTTATCTAACTGATGTTGATGGAATATATAGAGACATAAACGATAAAAATTCCCTCATTTCTTCCATAACAGTAAAAGAACTTACAAATCTTGTTGAATCAGGGAATTTAAAAGAAGGAATGATACCCAAAGCCTTGTCAATGATAAAAGCTATAGAAAGAGGAGTAAAAAAGGTACACATAATAAACGGAAAAATAAAACATTCCTTACTTATCGAAATATTCACAAACCAAGGAATAGGAACACAGATAACTATTTAAGTAACCCTTTCTCTTCAAGAAATGAGAGTAAAATAGAATTAAACTCTTGTGGTAGCTCAATGGGAGACATATGCCCAACATTATCAAATTCAACAAGAGTAGCATCCCTCAATTGTTCAGACATACCACGCATTACTTCCATAGGAACTATCTTATCAGATTTACCTGAAAAAAGAAGACAAGGAACATCTATCTCTTTGAGTAAATCCCTTGAATCTGGTCTTGTTGCTATAACGTAAACTAAAGAAGATAAGCCCTCCTTTGTACTTTTCCTAACTATCTGATTAACAAAATCAACAACTTGAGGTTTATTTTCAAAAGTGTAATTTGAAAGTAAGTTTTTACTAAACGCTTTTAAGTACTCTTCTAAGTTATTTTCTATCTTTTCTATATCTGATAATCTCTTTTTTTTACCTTCTTCATCGAGAGATTCAGGTCTAGTGTGACAAAAAACAAAACCTGCTATTCTATCTTTATGCTGCCTCCACAACTCAAACATTACATATCCTCCCATACTCGTTCCAACAGGAATAAGCTTTTTAAAGTATAGTTTAGAAATGTTATCCCAAATGATACTCACCAACTCTGAAATGTCCATATCAATTTTCGAAGGTTTATCACTTTTACCCATTCCCGGATAATTTAAAGCTATGAATGGAATACCATTCTGCTTTAAAACATCAATTTGATTTACATACATATCTTTAGGAGTTGGAAAAGCAGGTAAAAACAAAATAGCGTTTTTTTGATCACTCAAATTAAAATGTTCTATCTCCAGTACCATAAATTTTATTCTAAATATAAATACACTAAATAATCAAGAGAATTTCCGAATTTACACTAAAAAATTCATAACTAGATAAATTTTAAGATGTACATTTAAAATTTACTTCGTAAAAGGGGTAAATTATGAAAAAAGTTGTTTTAGTTTTTCCGGGACAAGGATCTCAATCTGTTGGAATGGGAAAAGAAGTCTACAATAACTTTAGTTACGTTAGAGAGTTTTACGATAAAGCTAGTGAAATCGTTGGATTTGATATAAAAAAACTAATATTTGAAGGTAGCGAAGATGAACTTAAAGATACAGTTAACTCACAACCTAGCATTTTTTTAACATCTGTTGTTATGCTTGAAGTTTTCAAGAGAGAAGGTGAAGGGAAATTTGAAATAATAGCTAGTGCTGGACATAGTTTAGGTGAGTATTCTGCTTTATACAGTGCTGAAGTTTTCTCTTTTGAAGATGGGGTTAAAATTGTTAGAAAAAGAGGTGAGATTATGGGAGGAGCAGATCCAGATGGTAAAGGAGGTATGGCTGCTGTCATAGGATTAGAAATAGAAAAAATAAAACAAGTTTGTGAAGAACTCACAAATCAAGGTAAATACGTTGAACCAGTAAACTACAATTCACCAGACCAAATCGTTATATCCGGTTACAAAGAAGCAATAAAAGAAGCAAGCGAAAAATTAAAATCGCTTGGTGCTAAAAGAGTCATAGAGCTTGCAGTATCAGGAGCATTTCACTCAAAAATGATGGAACAACCTGCCAAAGAGTTTAGAAAATTTCTAGAATCTTTCGATATACATCCACCAAAAATAACAGTTTTCTCTAACTACAATGCCTTACCATACCCAACCAATAGAGAAGGTATACTAGAAACAATGGAAAAACAAATGTATTCTCCTGTTCTATGGATAGACATAGTTAAAAATATTAACTCCCTAAAACCAGACTTAATAATAGAAATTGGGCCAGGACAAGTACTAAAAGGATTAATAAAGAAAATAACATCAGATGTTGAAGTGGAAAACTTCTCGCTTGACCTGTTTTCTAAAACATAGAATGTTTAATAAAAAACGTAGAAAATTTTAATGTATTTCTCCCCAATTTTTACCGAATTTATATTCTACCAAAAGAGGTACTTTAAGTTCTACCGATTTTTCTAGTGTATCTTTTATAGTATCTTTGTAGTTATCCAATTCACTTTCAGGTATTTCAACTAATATCTCGTCATGGACTTGCAAAAGTATTTTGACTGGTGTATTTTGTAATTTTTCGTACAACTTGTTCATAGCTATTTTAACTATATCTGCAGCACTTCCTTGAATAGGAGTATTTATTGCTATTCTCTCAGATTTACCAAAAACCATCTTCGCACTATTGTATTTTTTGTTAACAAGTTCAGGTATGCTTCTCCTTCTACCAAACATCGTTTCTACATATCCATTTTTTGAAGCAAATTCAAGGGTACTAAAAATGTAATCCTTTATACCTTTATACGTTAAAAAGTATTTTTCTATTATTTCGTTAGCTTCTGAAGGTGTTATTTTTAGCTGCTTAGATAACCCGTAAGCACTTATCCCATAAACTATACCAAAGTTTACCGTTTTACCTACCCTTCTTTGTTCTGGAGAAACTTCACCAACATCTATACCAAAAATCTTAGAAGCAGTCTCAGAATGTATATCCTTACCTTGATAAAACTGTTCTATCAACGTTTTGTCACCAGAAATGTGAGCTAAAACTCTTAGTTCTATCTGTGAGTAATCAAAACTTCCTAAAAGTTTACCTTCCTCAGATATAAAAGCTCTTCTTATTTTTCTACCTATCTCATCCCTTATAGGAATATTTTGTAAATTTGGATTACTTGAAGAAAGTCTACCAGTAGCAGTTACAGCTTGATTAAAAGAAGTATGAATTCTACCGGTACTTTTAAGTACCATATTCGGTAGTTCATCTACGTAGGTAGTTTTTAGTTTCGTCAGTGTCCTATGTTTAAGAATGTATTCCACTATTTCATGTTGCTCTACAAGATCTTCTAAAACTTCTTCATCCGTTGAAAAACCAGTTTTTGTTCTTTTCAAAGGTGTAAGTTTCAATTTATCAAACAGTATATAAGACATTTGCTTAGGAGAATTTAAGTTAAAAACCTCTCCAGCAAGATCAAATATTTTCAAAGATACATTTTTTATTTCTTCCTGAAGATCGTAACTCAAAGTTTTTAAGTAATCTACATCTATCTTTATACCGTTATACTCCATTTCTCCTAAAACTTTTATAAGCGGCATTTCCAAAGAGTAAAACAATTCTTTAAGCTTAGTATTCTCATTCAACTTGGCACTAAAGTAGTTAAACAATCTTAAGGCAATATCAGCATCTTCACAAGAGTACTCAACAACCTCATCTATAGGCACATCTAAAAGAGTATTAAACAGAGACTGCGTTTTTTTCGTTACTTCTTCATACTTTATCGTTGTATAGTTTAGATATTCTTCTGCAAGTCTATCAAGGTTATGGTGTGTAAATTCTGGTCTTAGAGTATAAGATGCCAACATGGTATCAAAGAATATATTTTTTAACTCTATTCTATACCTTTTCATTACAACATATTCATACTTTACGTTATGACCTACCTTCTTTATGTTAGGATCTTCACAGATTTCTTTTAAAAACCTAACACCTTCTTCCTCAGAAAACTCTTTTTCAACCCTATGGAGTAAAGGTAAATAGTAACCTGTACCCTCAGAAGTTGAAAAAGCAACACCTATAATCCTACATTCCATAAAATGTTTTTCATCTGTTTCTATATCTATTGAAACTATACCTGAGTTCAAAATTGCTTTACGTAACTCTTCTAAATCTTTAAAAGTTTTAATAAGTTTATACTCTTTACTCTCATCTATATTTTCTTGAAATTTCTCAGAAGAAAACAAAGACATCTCCCCCAGTTTTGAATAACTTCTTATCTCGTTAATTATAGATCTAAACTCGTACTCTTTAAGCATTTCTAGTGCTTTAGGCTTTAAAAAATTCTCAAGTGAAAATTTCGTTATCGAAACACTAATATTTTCATCAAACATAAGTTGTATCAATTTCTTACTTAAGAATACATCTTCTTTACTATCGTTTACTTTCTTTCTAATACTTGGTTCTAAATCGTCTAAGTTGGAATAAATATTCTCTATAGTCTTATACTTAGTTATTAAAATTTTTGCTGTTTTTTCTCCTATACCTTTTGCCCCAGGTATATCATCAACGTTATCACCAGTAAGAGACAAAAAATCTACAATGTACTCAGGTTCAAATCCATTCTCCTTTATAAACGTTTCCCTATCGATTATTTTATACTCTGACTTTGAAGGAGAAAATGAAATAACTTTAACGCTTGGATAACTTAGAAGTTGTAGTAAATCTTTATCACCAGACACAATATAAATGTTGTATTTACTATGGTATTTTTTTGTTATTGAGGCTATTATATCATCCGATTCGTATCCTACAATTTCTACATATTCAATTCCTGCTTCTCTAAGAAGATTTACAGTTTCCTTAATCTGGTATTTTAGATCATTTGGAGCTTTTTCTCTACTTACCTTGTAATTCTTGTAAATTTGAAACCTTTTCGTTTGTTCTCTAGGTCCATCCAAACAAAATACAACGTTCTCAAAAGAAAAATCTTTATACAAGCGTATCACTGTTCTTAAAGCACCAAAAATGCCAGACGTTATTACACCTTTCGAATTCACTAAATGTCTTCCAGCAAAACCAAAAAAAGATCTATACACCAAATTACTCGTATCAAATATAAATAACTTTTCCATACAATTATATTTTCTAAACTTCTATATACACTTTTTCAAATTACAAATTGGAAAGATAGACAACCTAAGAATTAAAATTTTAAAAATTAGAATTCTGAGAATTAAAGTTTTGCTAAGGAGTGTGTTTTATGATACTTGATAAAATAAATGAAGATTATAAAATGGCCGTAAAAAACAAAGACGAAATTAAAAGAGAGGCTATTAATATGCTAAAATCTGCCATAAAGTACAGAGAAATAGAGCTAAGGGCTAACGGAAAAGAATTGACTGAAGATGAAATAATTTCTGTGATTCAGAAAGAAATAAAAAAGAGAAAAGAAGCTATAGAACTATACGAAAAAGGTGGGAGAGAAGAGTTAGTTCAAAAAGAAAAAAAAGAAATTGAAATACTTGAATCGTATTTACCTAAGCAACTATCGGAAGAAGAAATCAAGGAAATACTAAAAGATGTTATCTTATCCACAAAAGCTTCTTCACCATCAGACATAGGCAAGGTTATGAAAGAAGTTATGCCAAAAGTTAAAGGTAAAGCAGATGCTAGCTTAGTTAGAAAAATTGCCGAAGAGATGTTAAATAATCTATGAAAGTAATCATATCTGAAAAAACTTTATCTGGAGATATAGAAACTCCAGTTTCTGTATACCTCAAGATAAAAGACATATCAATGTACTCATTTCTTCTTGAAAGTGTTATAGGTAACGAAGTTATTGGAAGGTATTCATTTATAGGTACTAAACCTTTCATAGTTTTTAAAGCTAACAAAGAATCAAGAGTAAGTGGTAAATACCTAGCTAGTTATACTATAGAGGGAATTGAAACAATATCGGATACAACTGATGACCCTTTCAAAGTATTGCAAGAAATTTCAAAAGCAGAAGTTTTAAAAGGTAACGGAGATTTTAGCAGCATACCTTTTTACGGTGGAAGTGTTGGATACCTTTCTTACGATTCGATTAGGTACATTGAAAATATACCAGATAAAAATCCAGATCCTTTCAATTTTCCCGATTTTTACTTCATTGTACCTTCGGTTTTAATATGCTTTGACAATATATCAAGAATTATAAAAGTTATATCAATAGAACCCGTAGTATCATACGAAAAAGAAGCAATAAACTTAAGCAACAAAAAACTAGAAGAATTTATTGATCTTGTAAAATCTCCATTAAACATTAGCGAATTTCCTAAAGCTAATCCTGAGATCAGATGGAAATCAAATTTTGACAAAGATGAATTTATTAAAATTGTTGAGAAATCTAAAAAGTACATAGAAAATGGTGATATATTTCAAGTTGTTTTGTCCCAAAGGCTAAGCTTTGAAATAGATATTGATCCTTTTGAGGTATACAGGAAAATCAGAATGATCAACCCTTCACCGTACATGTATTTTTTGAATTTTAGTGATATTGTTATTGCTGGATCTTCTCCTGAAATGCTCGTTAAGTTACAAAATGGTACTATTGAAACAAGACCTATAGCAGGAACTAGACCTAGAGGAAAAACACCCGAAGAAGACAAAAAACTTGAATCTGAATTACTATCGGATCAAAAAGAATTAGCAGAACATACAATGCTTGTTGATCTAGGGAGAAACGATATTGGAAAAGTTTCTGAGTATGGGAGTGTTAAAGTTGAAGATTACATGATAATAGAAAAGTATTCTCACGTTATGCACATAGTCTCAAGTGTAAAGGGTAAAATTAGAAAAGATATAGAACCAATCGATGTTATGAAAGGGTTATTCCCTGCAGGTACTGTTTCTGGAGCTCCCAAGATCAGAGCCATGGAAATAATTGATGAATTGGAAAACTTAAGAAGGGGACCATACGCTGGAGCAATAATGTATTTAGGATTTAACGGAAATATGGACTCGGCAATAACTCTTAGAACAATGATAGCAAAAGGCAAAAATGCTTTTGTGCAAGCTGGAGCAGGAATTGTGTACGATTCCGTACCAGAAAGCGAATACTTTGAAACAATAAACAAATCCAAAGCTATACTAAGAGCAGTCCAGTTAGCAAAAGGAGGAACTTAATGTTTTATGAAATATTCCTACCGCTAAAAGACTATTTTTTTGGGTTTAACCTTTTTAAATACATTACATTCAGAGCTTTGATGGCTTCCTTAACATCTTTTTTAGTAGTAGTTTTCGTTTTCCCTAAATTCATAAAAATAATATCAAATCTGCAATTTAAACAATCAGAAAGAGAATTTGGACCAAAAAGCCACCTAAAAAAGCAAGGAACTCCAACAATGGGAGGAGTTTTATTTATTTCTGCTGCTGTGTTATCTTCATTGTTATGGGTAAGGTACAATAGTCCATACGTATTTTTAGTAATTTTTATCATGCTAGGATTCGGATTTATAGGATTTACTGATGATTACCTCAAGAAACTAAGAAATAGTTACAAAGGGTTATCAATTTCCCAAAAATACCTTTTGCAACTTGGTTTTTCACTGATCTTTATTTTGATTTTGTACTACTACTTACCTTTTAAACCTTATTTCAATAAGATTTACATACCTTACACAAACGGTATTGTACTAGAATTACCTGATATTTTGATGGTCATTTTCTACATTTTGGTGCTAACAGGAACTTCAAATAGTGTTAACCTTACAGACGGTGTAGATGGTCTTGCTGGTGGTCTTGCAAGTATATCATTTTCTGTTTATGGAGTGTTTGCTTACCTCGCAGGAAATGTAGTCATAGCAAATTACTTACTTATACCTTACATTGACAAAGTTGGAGAACTTTCAGTTGTTGTTGGAAGTATTGTAGGATCTCTAGGTGGATTTCTTTGGTACAACGCACATCCTGCTAAAATTTTTATGGGAGATAGCGGAGCACTATCTCTAGGAGCAACCTTAGGAGCAATAGCAATTATCACAAAACAAGAACTACTACTCATAATCGTTGGAATGGTATTCATACTCGAAACTCTCTCAACTTCAATACAAATAATATACTACAGACTCACAAACGGAAAAAGAATCTTTAAAATGGCACCACTACACCATCACTTTGAATTAAGTGGATGGAGTGAAACTCAAGTTGTAATTAGATTCTGGATACTTGGAATACTATTTGCTATTCTAGCACTTGCAAGCTTAAAGATAAGATAATTTTTTATTTGTAATTTTTTTTCTAAATTCCTAAAATTTATTATATGGGTAAAAGAATACTTATCTTACTTTTTGGTAACTTAGCTTTAATAACCATAGCAATAATGATTCTCGATTCATTAGGTATATTAGATTACCGAAGTTTTATATACGATAACTTTCCCATTGTTAGAGAATACCTAGAACAAAAACTAGAAGATCCAAAACTCGTTGAAAAAGAAAGTCTTTTGAGGTACAAACAAGAATTAGATTACCTTAAAAGAATATTAGATGAAAGAGAGAAAAAAATTTCTGAAATGGAAAAAGAACTATTCACAAAAGAAACAGAACTAAAACAAAAACTTTCCATGGTCGAAGAGATGAAAAACTCTCTTGAAAAGCAACAAAAAATATTTAAAGATTACGATGAAAAAGTAACCAAAATTGCAAACTATATAAACTCTTTGCCACCTGACGATGCAGCTAGAATACTTGAAAATATGAATGACGATATGATAGTAGACATACTTTTGAAGATAGATAAAATTTCCGAAAGACAAGGCACACTTTCTATTTCCTCATTTTTACTTTCCAAACTTCCATCAGATAGAGCTGCAAGAATATCAGAAAAAATAATCAGAAAATAGCTACAAAACGGACTTTATCAAATTTTCCGAGTTTCTGAAAACCATTTCTATATCTTCTTCATCTAACCCAGCACCAATTAATACCTTACGTGCAAAATCTTTTGTTATTAAGTTATCTGGTGTATGAGTATCAGTGTTTATCACCATACGAACATTAAATTTTTTGCATAGTTTTGCCACATGACCATTCGCAAGAGAATGACCTTTTCTTGCAGTTATCTCTATATACTTATTGTTTTTCAACGCTATCTCTATCTCTTTTTCTGATATAATTCCAGGATGAGCTAGTATATCCACAAACTTACTCTCAAGTGCTTTTATATTCGTACCTTTTTCTACTGGTTCTACTACTGTTTCTCCATGAACTAAAACTATTTTAGCACCAAGCTTTTTAGCAACTTCTGCAACTTCGTTTATCTGGCTAGGATGCACATGAGTTATCTCCACTCCCGGCAATACAACTATATCATCATAATACTCTTCTATTGAATTACAAAACTTAGAAATTTCTTTAACAACAAATTCGACATTCGAAGCATCAACATGATCAGTTATAGCTATACCCCTATAACCAATCTGTCTCGCTCTCTGAACCAACTCGTTAGGAGATAATACCCCATCACTAAAAAAAGTGTGAGTATGCAAATCTATCATTTTTTACCTCAATTGCTAGTTTCAACTTCCTGTTGATCGATCTCTGTACTTCGATCATCACTTGAATGTTCGCTATCTTGAGCCTTTGGAGTAACAGGTTTTTCAAAAGATACTGGTAATTTAGTTGTACTTACCTGCTGAGAAGTTGTCTGAGTAGGTTTAGCAATCTGTTTTGGAACCAAAGTTTTCTTAAGAGATAAATACGAAGAGTAATCAACATCAAGTATACTTGATATTTCAATAATCATTCCTAGCAATTCTTCTTTTTTTGTCTGATTATATACCTGAGATAATAGTTCTAGTGCCTTTGTATAGTTTCCTATCTTTCTGTACGATTTACCTAAATACTCGTAAGTCAATACAGATCTATCTCCAAAAGAAATTGAAGATTCAAAAGAGGCTGTAGCTTTGTAAAATTTACCTTGGGAAAAGTAGTTCCTTCCTAAGAGGTATAAACATCTAGGATCTCCTGGATACTTCTCGTTATAATTTAACAATACTTGCTCTGCCTGAGAGTATTTACCAGACAAATAGTAAAGTTCACCCAATTCCAATGAAAACTCTCTCTCTTTATCAGGAAATAACCTTATACCTTCTATAGCATACTCAATTCCCTGTTTATAATCCCTCGTATTCTCTTTTAAAATTTTTATCATCAAAAAGTAAGACCTAGGATCTCTTGTACCATTGAATACATCTTTGGTTATCTCAGAAATAGCATCCGCTATATTACCTTTTAAGTACTTATTGTAAGCACTCTCGTAAGTACCACTAGAAATTACGTTTAGTAGTATTAAAATCATCACAACAAGTATCGATATAAAAAATTTTTTTAACATTCTTTCCCCCACCATATTTTAAAGTATTTTCGGATATTTTACCAAAAAAGTTTCACTTTAATTTTTCACAAATTTGAAAAACTTTTCAAATTTTATTAATATAATATAACATTGTTTAAAAAGGAGAATTTACATGGTAAAAGAAGAAGATGTCAAAAACGTTCTTAAAAAGGTAATAGATCCTGATTTAGGAATAGATATTGTTAAAATGGGGATGGTCAGTAACGTGAAAGTAGATGAAAATAGCAAAAAAATTGAATGCGAGATAGTACTAACAACACCGGCGTGTCCTGCAAAATCCAAAATAGAAGATGATGTTAGAAATGTTCTAAACGAAGAATTTAGCAAAAACTACACTATTGATGTATCATTTAAGAGTGTTGTTAAAAGGGCTCCAGAAAACGTTGCTTACAAAACCCAAGCAAGCAAGATAATAAACCTTGACAATATAAAGGATGTTAAAAACATAGTTGCTATTTACAGTTGCAAAGGTGGTGTTGGTAAATCAACTGTTTCAGTAAATTTAGCTTTATCTTTGGCAAATTATGGTGCTAAAGTTGGATTACTAGATTTAGATCTACACGGTCCTAACGTACCAATAATGCTAGGATTAGTTGGTCAACCCAAAATAAGGAATTCCAAAATAGTACCACCTGAAATTTACGGTATGAAAGTTATTTCTGTTGGGTTACTTATTGACAATTCATCTCCTATAATATGGAGAGGACCTATTCAAACTACTGCTGTTAAACAACTTTTTGAAGATGTTGGTTGGGGAGAACTCGATTACCTTATCCTTGATTTACCACCAGGAAGTGGTGATATACACATAACTCTTTCTCAAAATATTCCTTTATCTGGAATAGTTGTTGTTTCTACACCTCAATTGGTTGCTATGATTGATACCATTAAAGGGGTTAACATGTTTGAAAAAATGGGTACACCAATCCTAGGTATGATTATAAACATGGCATATTACCTATGTTCCCATTGCAAAGAAAAAAATTACATATTCCCAAGGGTAGACATTAATAATCACGATGAAATTAAAAATATTAACATATTAGGAGAAATACCGTTTGATTACGAAATAGCAGAATTAAGCGATAAAGGTAGTCCAATAGTCATTGAAAAAGAAAATCATCATATCTCGAAATTATTCCTTGAGATTACTTCAAAAGTCGCAGCTTCACTAAGTATACTATCTTCAAAAAACCTAAAGGTGTAATATTTGATAACTGTGCATTGGAATTTACAAAATTCCATTTATGAAACACCTACTTGGCATAAAAGATTTATCCGAATCAGAAATATTTTCTATACTTGAGCTTGGAGAAATTTATATAAACAAGTTAGTAAGCAACAGAAACAGTATAAGTCAAAACTTGAGAGAAAAAGTAATAGTAAATCTTTTTTTTGAGCCTTCAACGAGAACTAGAATGAGCTTTGAAATAGCTTCAAGTCTTTTAGGTGCAAAAGTAATAAACTTTTCTGAAAACGTAAGCTCAATACAAAAAGGGGAAAGCAGACTTGATACTCTTAAAACTATAGAAGCTATGAGAGTAGATGCGGTAGTAATAAGATCAAGTATACCAGGACTACCGTACCTCCTGGCAAGAGACTTAAAAAACGTGCACATAATAAACGCCGGAGATGGTTCACATGAGCACCCTTCTCAAGCACTGTTAGATGCACTTACACTAAAACTAAAGTTCGGTGATATAAGAAAAATAAACTTGTCAATAGTTGGGGATATACTTTTTAGTAGAGTCGCAAGATCAAACATTCTACTTATGAAAAAAATAAACAATAACAACGTAATGGTTTTTGGACCTACAACATTGTTACCTAAAGAAATCGAACATTTTGGAGTAAAAATAGCAAAAAACTTCGAAGAAGTTATAGAATTTTCAGATGTTATAATGTTACTAAGAATACAAACAGAACGCCAAAACTCTGCTTACGTACCTTCAACAAGAGAGTACAAAAAGTTTTGGGGAATAACCGAAGAAAAATTAAAAGCTGCAAATAAAGAAATATTCATAATGCATCCTGGACCAGTAAACAGGGAAGTCGAATTATCATCAGATGTAATATATTGCGATAAATCTCTAATCTTAGACCAAGTAACTAGCGGAGTTGCAATAAGAATGAGTATACTAACTCACATATTCAGTTCAAAATACCAAAACTGAAATGTACCTAAACTATCCAAAAAAGATAACCCATAAAACACTTTCAAATTCTTATAACTAACACTTAGACCAAAAAACGGACATATACCTTTTAAACTACCGTAGTATATACCACTATCAACACTCGTACAAATACCTTCATACTCAAAAATAACTGATCTGAAAAAACCAAAAAAATCCCTATAATGGTAGTTTAAACTAAAACCTAACTCCAACATCACATTACTACCAAATTTGTACCTACATAAACTTTCAAAATAAACTAAGTCGTAGAAACTCATAGAACCAAAGAGATATAAAGATTCTAAGTAAATCCCTAATCCCAATCTGCTACCCAGATAAATATCCGAGAATAAAAAATAGTATTCGTACTTACCAATAAAAGAAATATAATAATCAAAATTACCAAAAAGTACGTTTTTGTACCCTAATTCAACAAAATAATCATAAATACTTACCGGTCCTAACCCATTCTTACTTTCATCCAAAAAATAAAAATCACCAAAATTTTTACTAAACATAGTAAAATGCACATTACTGTAATTTAAAATTATTCCAAGATTTACACTATCAAAAGGCTCAATAGAATAGTAAAAAGAATACAAAATTTCATTTTCTAAAACTTTATCAAAAATCTTGATTTTGTCAATGTAAGCGTAAGGAGAGATTACAAGTACCAAAACAAAAACGTGTACAAAAATTAATAACCTAGATAACATAGAAGTAAAATTATAAATTTGGTGAATTCTATAAATCCAAACAATTAAAATTGTTTAAGCAAATGAAAAGTTTAATAACTTCAATTTATAAAACGTTATGGTGGATTTTATCTAGTTTACTTCTGTACTTATCTTTTCCACCGAATGGTATTCCATTTCTTGGACTATTTGCTCTGATTCCAAGTATATACAGAAGTTATAAAGATGGATACATAAAGGTAATTTTAGATTCCTTCATTTTTTCAATCATATTTTGGATACTATCTGTTGACTGGTTTTCTTCATTTCATCCTTTTGCGTTAATAGCAATAATATTGCCTTTGTACTTATTCACAATGTTACCTTTCGTAATTCTTTCATCTATATCAAAAAATTTCAACGAAGATGGGATAATTCTATTTCCATTTTTATGGGTAATGATGGAAACAGTAAGGTTAAACGGTTTTTGGTCATTTCCTATGATACTTTTAGGACATACTCAATATCATTTTTCCTTAAGTGATAACATTGTCTTTTCTTCATTAAATGGAGCAATACCTTCAATAGCTCAATCTTTTGGCATTCTTGGAGTTAGCTTAAGTGTAGCTCTCTTCAATTCATCATTTTTAATAATCTTTCTCAAAATACAGAACAAAAAACTTAAACAAGAAAACCTAAAGTTATCTAACATATTACTACTAACAGTAACAATAATAGCTATATATTCAACCTTAATAATCTTAACAAAACCATACTTAATTAACCTATCGATACTATCATTGGCATTAATCGTAATGCTATTACTAACAATTCTATTGATTGAAAAATCAAATTTCTTAAATTCTATAAACTTCTACTTTACATCATTAAAAGCATTTTACCCAATAGTTCTAGTTGTAACCATTTTTACTTACGGCTTAACAATTTATTTAGATACAAAAAAGACATACGATAACTTTAACGGTAATATTGTAAAGTTTGGATTACTTCAACCTAACTTTTCACCATGGGATAAAATTTTAGCTAGAGATTTTGGCAAACTTGAAGAAGTAACAAAACTTTATCAAGACGCTGGGAAGTTTGCGGATATTGTAGTAGGTTGTGAAAGCATACTGAGAGATCCTGTAAACGTATACTACAACTACGGAGATAGATTTGGAATAGAAGCTATGAACATACCAAAAAAGGTAGGGAAACCTGTAATTTTAACCTATCCACACAAAGAATCTTTCTTAACGAACACGTTTATAAAAAGAAATGGTAAACTTTTCAGAGTAATTCAAGAAATTAGCAAATATTACAACAGTGCAATATTTTTCGACAGTGAGGGCAAAATTATTGCTAGGTACGATAAAGTACACACTGTACCGTTTGGTGAATGGACTCCTTTTGCTGAGTATATACCGGGATTAAGAGAGACCATAAACTCAATAGTTGGTGGAGAACTTCATCCTGGAAAAGAATTTACTGTAGTAAGTATCAAAGTAAAACCCAGTGTAGTTGTAAACCTAGCACCAATAATATGTTTTGAAGATCTATACCCTTACATAACTAAAAAACTTAGGATAATTGGAGCAGACGTATTAGTAAACATGACAAACGACGGTTGGGCAAGAAGTGTAAAAAGCCAATGGCAACACCTAATAGGAGCAATGTTTAGAGCAATTGAAACAGGAATACCCTTAATTAGAGCAACAAATACTGGCAGAACAGCTTTAATACTACCTTACGGTAAAATAATATCAAACATAAACGATTTTGAAAAAGGGTTTATGATAGCAGAATTGAAAATTGCTAAAGTGCCCACCTTTTTCACAACATACGGAGAATATTTAATAATTGCAATTATACTAATAACTAACGCATTTATACCGATCTATACAATACTCAAAACGGTAAAAAATCTTAAAACAAAAACTTAACAAAGAATAAATTTTGTATTTTTAAGATTTAACTTATACTATATAATCTATAATGGAGGTATAATATGGATAAAAGAAAAATTTTAACAACTGTTGGAATAGGTACACTAATAGTACTTTTGGCTGGAATTTTTTTAATATTCAGTAGCAAGAGTAATCAATCAGAAAGAGAGAGAATTATTAATCTTGTCAAAATATATTTAAGAGAAGGAGACTACAACAGAGCTTTGGATTACCTAGACAAACTGTATATTCAGAACCCAAATGACAGTGAAGTTTCAAATCTTATGAAAGATGTAATAGAAAAGAAAAAGAAGAAAGAACAAGAAATGTCAAAAAAAGAAGTTATAGTAAACGTTGAAATACCAAAGGAAAAAATACAACCACCACAAACAAAGATAGAAGAAATAAAAGAAGATAAAACAAAAACCAAAAAAGAACGAGCAAAAGAGATATTTGAAGAAGGATTAAAGTACCTTAAGAAAGGTGATATAAACAATGCACATATAAGATTTGAGAAAGCAAATGAACTAGATCCTGAGAATACTAAAAACAAAGGAGCTTTATCGTATACTATTTACAAGAAAGGTAATCCCGAAAAAGCGTTAAAGATAGCAAATGAGGTAATTTCATCGGACTCAAGCGAACCATATTCACATCTTACTAAGGGTAACATATTCTACGACAACGAAAATTACGATAATGCACTAGATGAATTTGATAAGTTTATATCTAGTGGTGAAGAAGATGCTGAAATGAGATACAAAAGGGGAATAATATATTACCTAAGAAAAATGTACAACGAAGCAATAAAAGAGTTTAAAATAGCAATAGAAATAAAACCTAACTTTGACAAAGCGTACTATAATCTCGGATTAAGCTACTATGCTCTCGGAGATAAAGAAAACTCATTAAAGTATTTAAACCAAGCAATATCTTCTAATCCTTTATTTGCAAAACCTTACATAAACATAGGAACAATACACTATCTAGACAAAAATTACGAAAAAGCATTGAATTATTTCTTAAATGCCTACAAGTACGAGAAAAATAACGATTCATTATTAGTTAAAATAGGTAACACTTACGACAAACTAGGACAACCAGATAAAGCAATGCCTTTTTACTCTTCGGCTCTAAAAATAAATCCCAAAAACTTTGTTGCTCTTTACAATCTAGGAAACTTTTACCTATTCGTTAAAGAAGATCCAAAAACAGCTAAAAAGTATATAGAATCTGCTTATTCGATAAACAAAAACGATCCACTACTACTAACAACATTAGCAAATTTGTACCTAACCGAAGGTGATACTGAAAAATCTTTTTCTTTGTTTACAGAAGTTATAAAAAGTAATCCAGAATTACCTGAACCGTACGCAGGATTGGGGTTTGTGTACTTAAAAATGAATAAAACATCTGATGCTATAAAACTTTTTAAGAAAGCACTTTCTCTAAACCCGAACGATTACAACGCATTAATAGGTATGGGTGATGCTATGCTAAAAGAAGAGTTTTACGATGAAGCAATAAATTACTACTCAAAAGTAATAGAAAAGTTTAAAGATTCGTATAGAGCACTAGTAGGATTAGGTAAATCTTACGCCAAAAAAGGTGATTTCACTAAAGCTTCAAAATTTTACAAAGAAGCTTTAACAATAAAAGAAACACCAGAAATACTATTTGAATTAGCTGTATCATTAGAAAAATCTGACAACAAAGGAGAAGCTATAATATACTATACTAGGATAAAAGATAAATTCCCAAATTACGAAAAAATAGACATTATTAATAAAATACTAAAAAACATGTAAACTTAAACTAGAGTTCGTAAACTATTTTATTAAGTCCCATGATTCTAGACTTGTAACATGCTTTTTCAACGTTCGAAATAAGTGTAGTTGGGTCATCTCCATCCTCAGGAAAAGACTGTATTCCTATACTAACAGAAATACCAAAAACCAACCCAGATACACTAAGAATAACATTCTCTATTTCAGCGAAAAATCTTTTCGTAAACAGTATTGCACCTTTCTTATCGGTATTTGGCAAGATCAAAGAAAATTTACCAACACTAAGTCTAAAACCCATATCTTCAGTTCTTTTTAAATCCCTAATAATACTACCAATATCAACTAAAATTTTTACAGCTACTGAAACGTTTCCAGAAACAGAAATTTTTTCAATTCCGTTTACCTGCAACATAACAATAGAAAAATTATGATTATGCCTTTTAGCTCTATTTACTTCCTTTTTAACAAAATCTTCAAAAAAATATCCTTTGTACAATCCAGTAAAAAAGTCTTGTATTACCAAGTCTTTAACTTTTTCAGTGAGAACAAGATCAACAACCGATGGGTTTTTTAAATAGTTTTTTACCCTAAACATGTAATCAGCAACAATCGCACTTATGTGAATCGGTCTACCTAAAATAGAAGTTATTTCTCTGTAATACTTTTCTATCTCTTCCCAAAGAGCTTTAGCTAACTCTTCTTCAAAGTTAACACCTGTAAGCAAAAAAATAAGTTTTTGAAAAAACTTAGGGTCTTTTTTCTTCTTTATAAGATTACGTATAGCTTTAACTTGGTCTAAACTACCAAAAACAGAATCGTAAATCTGAAGTAGAGTTTCATCGTCTGTATCTGCAACAAGGTAAGAATTATAATAAACATCGTTACCTAAAAATATCTTCATAAATTTCACTTCTCCAATACAATAGTATTAATAATCAAATACAGTTTTATCAAGATGTATTTTAAAAACTCATTCAATTAGTAAAGTTTTTCCAAATATGTGAGGATGTTCTAAAAACTCCATTAAACTACCAAGAAAAAGGCAATACTTTTCTACTAAATACGTTACTACAATTTAGTATTGAAAGAAAAACTTTCAATGTAAATAATATACTTGTGGTTATTGCAATTTTTTCAGATGTACATTCAAACTTGGAAGCATTGGATACATTCATAAATGAAACGTATGGTAAAGTTGACATGTACGTATGTTTAGGAGATATTGTCGGGTATGGTCCTGATCCTGTGGTATGTATAAATTTAGTCAAGTCCATATGCGGAACAGATTGGGCTATAAGAGGAAACCATGATAGAGCAATACTGGAACCTAGAAAAACCAGCAAATTTAACTTTATCGCGGCTCAAGCAATAATTTGGACACTTGGTATAATTTCAGAAAACGAAGTAAACTATATAAAGGAACTAAGTGACATTATTGATTATAAAAACTACTTATTCGTTCATGGAGGATTAACTGAAATTGATGAATATATAATCTCAAAAACTTCAGCAACAAGAAATTTAGACAAATTATCAAGTCTTGGGAAAAACATATTGTTTTTCGGACATACTCATATCCCAGCACTATGGACATACGAAGGATTCAAAGAAATAACACTAAACGAACCAATACATTTAAGTAATGAAAAATTTTATTTAATAAACCCTGGAGCAATAGGACAACCTAGAGATAACATCTCTCTTGGATCTTACTTAATATTTAACGATGTAGAAAACTACGTAATATTTAAAAGATTCAAGTACGATATAGAAAAAACATACCAAAAAATAATTAATAGAGGACTACCTGAATACCTAGGTAGAAGGTTAAAGTTTGGAATTTAGTTTAATTACTATATTCTCTATTTTACCATTTTTAACATCTCCAATTTCTATAACCATACCGTTAGGTAACTTCAATATTTCTCCTTTGTTTGGTATCTTACCCAACTTTTCTATTATAAAACCAGATATGGTATTGTAAAACTTTGAATCCAAATCCATCTGAAAGAATTCATTAAACTCCTTAAGTAAGGTATCACCATCCACTAAAAACTTTTCCTGAGAAACTTCAATAATCTTTGATACTCCTACCTTAAATATGTAATTAAATATCACATCAGAAGTAATAAAACCTATTATATTACCGTACTCATCAACAACAACCGATACTTCTAAATTTTTACTTTTCATTTCAGTTACAAGATCATAAATTTTTTTAGTCTCTGGTGCGAAGTTTACAGGTTCAAAGTACTTAAACAACAAAGAAGGCTTATCTATTAGACTTAAAAGTTTCTCTATTTTCACAACACCAACAATATTTGTAATAGTTTCTTCATAAACAAAAATATACCTTGAAAAAGTAACAATTTTTTCAAACGATCTGCGAATATCTTTAGCATCAATACTTATCGAACTAATGTTAGAGATCGGTACCATTATATCTTTTGCATCTAAGGCTAAAACATCTACAATACTTCTAATTTTATCATTTTTGATATTTCTTTTTACTATTTCTATAAATTCTGCTCTTTCAAGTTTTGAGTAATAGCTATCTTTTCTCATAAGAGGATAAATTATAGACTTATCAACAAACCTAAAAACAGGTTTACCAACGAAATTCAAGAAATACACTACTCTAGAGACGAACAATACCATATTTTCAGCTATACTGTATCCACCTATTTTTGGAAGTATTTCACCAAAAAAAGTTATCAATAGAGAAATAATTACTGTAGAAAGTATAACATTTAAAGACAAAAGTAAACTTGATACAGAAATAGCAAACAAAGTATTAAAAAAAACGTTCATAAATAGTATTGTTATCAACGTTTCTCTGTGTTTTTCCAAAAGTTTCTTGAGAAATCTACCATTTTTACGGTCTTTAACGATAATTTTATGTAATTTTACTTTATCAACCACAAAAAGCGATATTTCAGAAAACGAAGAGAAAGCAGAACCCAATATAGACAAAATAGATATTATTAAATTTGGTATATGAGATAAATCCATCTCTAAGATACCTTAGCTCCACTACTTACAGTCTTATCCACAGACAATAAAACGAAATTATCACCATCCTTAGCTGCCAAAAGCATACCATAAGATGTTTCTCCCATAATTTTAGCTGGTTTTAGGTTGTTAACAACGATTATATCTTTACCAACTATTTCTTCTGGTTCGTAATGTTCTCCTATACCAGCTATTATTTGTTTATCTATACCGCCAATGTCAACTATGAGTTTTATAAGTTTTCTCGATTTAGGCATTCTATGAGCTTCTTTAACTTTAGCAACTCTTAAATCAACCTTTTTAAAGTACTCAATGTCTATAACCTCATCAACATTCTCTATATCTATATTTTCCTTCTGAGCTGAAAACTTTAATTTATTTATTTGAGCCTCAATAACTTCATCTGGTATCTTTGTAAATAAAGGTTCAATTTCCTCAGAAATTTTTGAATTTGTTTTTACAGTAATTTTACCTATCTGGTCCCAACTAACACTTTTTATAAAATCTTCACTGTATCCCAACATCTTCAATATATTTTGAGAAGACTTAGGCATGAAAGGGTACATTGCCAAACCGAGAGTAAACACTATTTGAGTAGCAATGTATACCTTAGTATTAAATTCTTCCGTACCTGGTTTTAAATTCCACATTTTGACAGTGTCTACATACTTATTTCCTAAAAACGCTATCTCTCTTAAATACCTTATAGCCTCTCTAAATTCGAAATTTTCAAGCAAAGTACCTATTCTTTGAGGTATTTCTTCAATATCTTTAAGAACATTTTGATCAAAGTGAGTTAACAAAGACATGTTAGGTGTAGGTATAACTGCACTATTTTTTGAGTTTATGAATTTCAGAACTCTTGATACAAGGTTACCAAAAGCGTTAGCTAGCTCTTCGTTGACTTTTTCCTGAAATTC
>CALFVP010000138.1 GCA_937928175.1 uncultured bacterium
TGATGATAAAAAGTAAAATCTTTTATAATATTTTTTCTGGAGAGGTGGCCGAGAGGTCTAAGGCAACGGTTTGCTAAACCGTCGTAGTACTGAAAGGTGCTACCGTGGGTTCGAATCCCACCCTCTCCGCATTCAAAGTCAATCACATTGTAGATAACTCCCTAAAAACCACTTTGCTTTAACATTCAAACCTTACCATATTTGGAAATCTTGAATGTAAAAACACAAAAAATTAAAATAAACCTAAAAGCGAGGTATAAAGAGGTGGTTTATGAATGAAAGGGTAAAAGATATTATTGCTTTATCTTTAGTAGTATTGCTAGTTATAAATATAATTATTGGGTTAGTGATAGTATCTCTGGATACTAAAAAGAGCAATATACTATCAACAGGTGTATCAGCAATAGTAGGAAATGTAGGGGTTGTAGATGTAAAAGGGGCAATACTTCTAGATGATAACAGTGGTTTTATAACTTATTCTGACGCAGAAAAAATAGCAGAAAAAATAAAAACCTTTTCAGATACACCAACTATAAAAGCAATAAGAATAAATGTAACAAGTCCTGGGGGTAGCGTAAGCGCAGCAGAAACAATTGTCTCAGCTTTGGAGTATGCAAAAAGCAAAAACAAAAAAATTGTGGTATTCATGAAAGAATTAGCAGCATCTGGAGGATATTACATATCTACACCTGCAGATTACATAATAGCATCGAGAGGAACAATAACAGGTAGCATAGGAGTAATAGTACAAAACTTAAACCTAAAAGGTCTACTTGATAAAATAGGAATAAAACAATACACTTTCAAAAGCGGAGAATATAAAGACATTCTCTCACCTTACAGAGAAATTTCCGAAACAGAAAAAAAATTAATACAGAAAATAATAGATACTTATTACAACAGGTTCATTGAAGTAATACTAAAATACCGGGGAGAAAAAATAAATAAAAGCGAATTAATGAAAATAGCAGACGGAAGAATAATAGTAGAAGAAGATGCCTTAAATTACAAACTCATAGATGAAATAGGAGATGAATTTGAAGTTGAGCAAGTTCTAAAAAAACTTACTGGAGAAAAAAGTATAAATTACGTTAAACTACCAGAAAAAAGAAATATAATAATTGAACTACTGAAATCAAAAATAGCTAACATCTTCACTGAATACCAAAACGTTAACAACATAAGAGTACTATACTTGGCATACTAGGAGGTAAACAAATGGTTAGGGATTTCGTATACTTAGTAATGGACTACTTTCTAAAACCCAGAAAAACAATAGAAAAAATATCACTAGACCCAACAAACATTGAAAAACTAGGAATAATAGGCGCAATAACAACATTCATTTCAGTACTACTAACCTATTCAAAAATTAATATAGGAATGATAATGGGAATAACTTACATTATATTACTAACCATGTACACAATATTTGTAATAGGTGTAACATTGTCAATAGGCAAAAAACCTGTGATTGAAGTACCAAAAGTTTTCTGGTTTTTCCTTTCAATAGGAATCATAGACAACCTTTTAATAATAGTTTTTCCTATTTCCATACTAGTAAAACCTCTATTTTCCATAACTATCTTTTTAGTACTTGCAATAAAGATTTACTACCTAATAGTTGGCACTTCAATACTATTCAAGGTATCCAAATCCACAGCATTACTAATTGTAATTAGTCCGTACGTAATAATTGGAATAATTGGAATTTTTGCTCTAATATCAAGTTACACAACTATAACAGAAATGTTAGAATGGATAGAATTATAGTACATATTTTCTAACGACTCTTTTTGATATACCACAAGTAATTTCGTAAGGTATCAGTCCTACTTTACTTGCAAAATTTTCGATCCTAACATCTTCATAATCTCCACCAAATATTATAACCTCATCTCCAACGTTTACATTTTCATCTATTCTTACCATAAAATAATCCATGGTAATCCTACCTACAACATTGTACTTTCTACCGTTTATTATAACTTCCATATTACTCGAATAAAGAGTAGGTATGGCATCTGCATATCCACAAGGTACTACACCAATGTACCCATCACTATCCATAAAGTACGTTCTGTTATAACTTATACTTTCACCTTTTTTAAAGAACTTTTTTAAAGCAAAGTAAGATTTCAATGTCAGAGAATTTACTATTTTGGCTCTATCTTTCAAAGACATGTTAGGGTAATATCCATAAATAGACAACCCACACCTAGCAAAATCATATTTACTAGCTTCAGGAACATTCAATACCCCACCACTATTAGAAACATGAGTAAAAAAGCCTGAAAACATTTTTCTTAAAGAAGTTACAACATTATCAAATATCTCAATCTGGTAAAGTGAAAAATCTCTATCAAAATCTGAAGATGGAAAGTGTGTCATAACATCAGATAAACGAACATTTTTAACTTCTTCTAGCGTTTCTAAAAGAGTAGAAACATCCCTATGATGTATACCTAACCTACCCATTCCCGTATCTATCTCAATACCTAACTTTTTAACCTGTCCTCTTACTTTAGAAATACTATCAAAATACTTAATAAAACTAACATCACTAGCAATTGGAATAATGTTAGGATAATCAAAAACGTAAGACAAATAATTATCTTGTATGGGACAAAACACTAATATTTCAGAGTTATCAAAAACTTCCCTATTCCCCTCTAGTAAAGAAGCAAGCTCAATAGCTTCCTCAATTTTAGCAACAGCAAACCTTTTCACACCCTTCGAAAAAAGAAAAACCATTATATCCTTAGCACCATGACCGTAAGCATCAGCCTTTATAACAGGTATTATAGGTTTTCCACCGTTAAG
>CALFVP010000139.1 GCA_937928175.1 uncultured bacterium
GGTTTAGATAACTGGAGAGATTGGTTTTTTATGTTGTTGTGGTTTTTGGGTTTTATGTTTTTTGTGGGTTTTAATTTCTTGACAAATCTATTATACTGGTGTTAAATTTTTATCTCAATTATGAAGAGGTATAAGATTTTAAAGAAGAGTAGGGAGGGGGTTTTTACTATTGAGAAGAGTGAAGATGAGACAGTTGGACTTACTGAAACAAAGGTTGTTAAGCTTTTTCCTGAAGGGTTGGAGTTAGAATCTGGTGAAGTTTTACCGGGTCCTATTGATGTTGCTTATGAGACTTATGGTAACTTGGATAGTAGTAAAGGTAATGTAATTTTGGTTTGTCATGCGCTTTCTGGTTCTGCTCATGCTGCTGGTTATATGAGTAAGATTGATGATAATGTTTTTGATGGTAATACTGAAGGTTGGTGGGAAGATGTTATAGGACCAAATAAGGGTATAGATACTAAAAAGTATTTTGTTATTTGTTCGAATTTTTTAGGTAGTTGTTATGGTACTACTGGTCCTACTTCCGTTAATCCTAAGACTGGAGAGGTTTATAACTTATCATTTCCGGTTATAACTATAGGTGATATGGTTAAGGTACAAAGGGAACTTTTGAGGTATTTAGGTATAGATAAAGTTCTTGCTGTTGTTGGTGGTTCTATGGGTGGTATGCAAGCTTTGGAATGGTCTTTGATGTATCCTGATATGGTTAATAGTGCTATAGTAATTGCTGCTACTGCAAATTGTTCTGCCCAGAATATAGCTTTTGATACTGTTGGAAGAAATGCTATAATATCTGATCCTAATTGGTGTGGAGGTGATTACCTTAAAAAAGGAGTTTTTCCGTCTAAGGGGTTAAGTATTGCTAGAATGATTGGGCATATAACTTATTTAAGTAGTGAGTCTATGGATAGAAAATTTGGTAGAAAATTTATAAACCGTAAAACTTACGATATTGATGAATTTGATTTTGAAGTTGAGAGCTATTTAGGTTACCAGGGTGAAAAGTTTGTTAGAAGGTTTGATGCTAATTCTTATCTTTACATAACCAAGGCAATGGATTATTTTGATTTACCACAAAAATACGGTAATGGTAGCTTGAAGGAAGCTTTTAAAAAAGCTAAATGTAGGTATTTGTTTGTATCTTTTTCGTCAGATTGGCTTTTCCCTCCGTCTGAGTCTATTGAGATGGTTTCAGCTCTTGTTTCAATAAATAAAAACGTTTCTTACGTAAACGTAGAATCTATACATGGACATGATTCTTTTCTTGTTGATACTAAAATTGAAAGTCAAGTTCTAAAGGCTTTTATTGATTCTGTTTACAGTGATCTATTTGTATGAGGTTTTTATGGAAATGAGAAAAGATCTAGAGATTATAGCAAACATAATAGAACCTAATTCTAGGGTTTTGGATTTGGGGTGTGGAAAAGGAGAACTTTTACTGTTTCTTAAAAAAGAAAAAAATGTTTCTGGGTTTGGTATAGAAATTGATATTGATGAAGTTATAGAGTGTTTATCAAGGGGAATAAACGTTATTCATTATGACATTAACAAAGGGTTATCGTTTATAGATGACGATTCTTTTGATTACGTTGTGTTGAGTAAAACTATTCAACAACTTAAGTCTCCTGGAAAACTTTTGGAAGAAGTGCTAAGGATATCTAAAAAAGCTATAATAAGTTTCCCAAACTTTGGTAGTATTAAGGTCAGGACTTATCTATTTTTTAAAGGACAGATGCCTGTAACATCAGAGTTACCTTACTCATGGTTTGATACTCCCAATATTCATATGTTTACCTACAAAGATTTCATTAATTTGTGTAAATTGAAAAATGTTAAGGTGGAAAACGTTATTCCTACTTTAAGCTTCTTTAACAAAGAATTTGTAGTAAAGTTTTTACCAAATTTGTTTTCTGATAATGTTATAGTTGTTGTTAGTAGGTAGTATAGTTTTTAGTGTTTTTGGTTAACTTGAGAGAAATTTTTGATTTTTTGTATACTTATACTTAGGGGCCGAGATGGCGGAACTGGCAGACGCGCCTGACTCAAAATCAGGTGGTGGCAACACCGTGCGGGTTCGACTCCCGCTCTCGGCACATAGAGGTAAAAAGTGAAAACGCTTCTTAAAACTTTTTACTATATTTTCGTTTTACTCTTCACTGTATCTTTAGTTATTTTTACTTCGTGGTTTTCAAATTTCTACAATAACTTAAACTATTTAGGCTTAAGTTCGATAGTTTTACAAGATTTTTCTGTTATTATCTTTGTGGTTTTCATTTTGGTTTTTTCCCCTTTGGTGATATTTCTAATACGAACAAAGTTGACTTTCTTGATATTTCAAAAAAAAGCAGAAATATCAGATTACCATAAAAAAGTTTTAGTTACACTTGATATTTTGTTTTCTCTGTTTATTCTAGTTTTTGTTATTCTTAACATTAAAAGCGTGTACTTTACTTTACTTGTACCTCATAACTTCTCTAGCATTTTGGAAATATCGGATTATCCTTTTGTTTTGAGTTTTGTTAAATTTTTGGTAGAATATTTTGTTATTGTTATTTTTTATATTCTTTTGCCAATACTTTATTATTCTCATAAGTCTTACATTGTAAGGTTTTTAGGTTTAAGTGTATTTCCCCATAAAGTTTCTTTTTCTTTGAGCTTATTTTTGTTTTTGTTCGTTTTGTTTATTTCCGTATCAATTTGGATTTATTCGTTTGTGTTTTCGTTAGAATTTTATACTAAGTATTCTCTTATTTTGACTTTAGGAATCGTTGTTGGTACTTTAGTTTTCTTGTATGCGTTTTATGTTTTTCTAAATCTTCTTAAAAATTCACTTATTCCTTGGTATTTGAATTTAGTTTTTGTTGTGTTTTTGGGTTTGTATTTTTTAACTATCGTCTTTTATAAAGATCTTCCTGAAGTCTCTATTGTTAGGTTTGATTTTTTAGATAATATTGGGAATAAATTTAGTTCCTCTAAATTTGTTTTAAAAGTTAGTAAGGTTAATGTTTCTGATGTTTTTAGTGGTATAAATATTGGCGAACTTGAGAAATTAAAAAATGTTTATGTAAAGGATTATAGTGTTATTAAGAATAGAGAACCTGTTGTTAAAGTTATTAGGAAAGCTAAGTTTTTAGAAAGAATATATATTTTGCTTTCTTCTAGGACTGTTGATCTGTCTTTTAAGAGAAATCTTGTTATTACAAATTACGTTAATCTTGAAAAAATTTTTACTTTTTTACCTATTTCTTTTTCTTTTTCTTCGTTTGTTAATGGTACTAATTACTTTGAAGTTTCGTTGCCTTACGAATTTGGTAATGAAGTTTTTTTCTATAGTAGGTACCTTATTTCTTGGACTTCGGATAAAGATGTTAAAATTTACGATTTGAGATTTGGAAAAAACGGTAATTTAAATATGGGGATATTAACTGCTAAAGATTATTATTTGGTATCTAAAAGGTTAAATTCAATCGGTAGTGTAAAAAAGATATTTTTTGTCAAGTCTGGTTTTGAATATTTTGTTTTAGCGAATTTTGGAAATTGTATTTTGATTTCTAATGGGAATTATGTTTCTTTTTATTTTAACGATTATAACAATTTTCAGGAGATGTTTTTATTTTTGGATGGTGTACCGTTGTTTTTAAGTAACATTTTTATAGATAGTAAGTTTGTAGGATATAAAGTTAGGTACTTTGATGTAAGTGGCAGGGGGAGCGATGTTAATGAAAGTATTTCTAATCTTATTGGTAATGCCATTTACTACTATAAGGTTATTGAATTAACTAATAGAATTGGAAGGTTGAAAAGGTATTTAGAAGAAAATAAAAATAACATTCCACCTGATGTTTTTGAAAATTTAAAACTATTTTTACCAGATTGACTTTATGGCTAAACGTAAAAATTTCGATAAAATTCGAAAGGATATATTCAGTTACCTTTCTAGTATTTACGCTGGGGAAATGGTTTTACCTAAACCACATGTTGAGTATTGTTATACTGATTCTTCTGTAGATGAGGTTTTGGCAAAGTTTAGAAAATATAGATATTCTAGGTTACCTGTAGTTGATAGAGAAAGTGAGAAATTTGTTGGTTACGTATTTTACAAAGATTTCTTTGATAAGTATATTGATTCTAAGGGTAATTTTGATATAAACCAGATTAGAAGGGAGATACTTTTTATTCCTGAGAATATGAATGGAGCTGATATACTTGATATGATGAAAAGAAAGATTACCAATATTGCTGTTGTTGTTGATGAGTATGGAAACCATATAGGAATTTTGACGCTTGAGGATATTTTTGAGAAACTGTTTGGTGAACTACTTGATGAGAGTGATAGTAGAGAAGATGAAGAAGTAGAGATTGAGAAAATTTCGGATGATGAGTATATTGTTAGTGCATGGGCTTCTATAGACAAAGTTGCTTTTGAGATTGGAATGAAAATAGAAAAGGATGTTTACGATAGCATGGATGTCAGAACAATTGCAGGTTTTCTTATGTACATAACTGGAAATATATTAAAGTATGGTAACGTTTGTGAATACAACGGTTTTATTTTCAAAGTAATTGAAATAGAAAACAATAGACCTTCCAAAATACTTATAAGGAAAAAAGTATGATTATCTTGGGTATAGAGACCTCTTGTGATGAGACATCGGTTGCTTTAGTTGAAGATGGTAAGAAAGTTTTATCTAATGTTGTTATTTCGCAAGTAGATTTTCATAAAGAATTTTTTGGTGTTTTACCGGAACTTGCTTCTAGAAAACATCTTGAATATATTAACTTAGCTCTTGATAAAGCTTTTAAAGATAGTGGTATTGATTTTGGTGGTATTGATGGTGTTGCTGTAACTTTTGGACCAGGGTTAGTTTCTTCTTTACTTGTTGGGGTTAACGTTGCTAAAACTATTGCGTTTTTTTACGATAAACCTATGTTTAAGGTTGATCACGTTGAGGCTCATTTATTTTCTCCTTTCATAGAATACGATGTTGATTTTCCGTTTATTGGGCTTGTTGTTTCTGGTGGGCATACAATTCTTTTTGTTGTAAGGAATTTCTACGATTTAGAAATAGTTGGGTATACTGTTGATGATGCTGTGGGTGAGGCTTTTGACAAAGTTGCTAAGATGTTAGGACTTGGGTATCCCGGTGGACCTATGATAGATAAACTGTCAAAAAAAGGTAATTGTAATGCATTTAAATTTCCCTTAGGTGCTAACGAAAAACCTTACGATAGGTATAACTTTAGTTACAGTGGACTAAAAACAAGTGTACTTTATACGGTAAGAAAAATTCAAAACCTTGATGAAAATAAGGTAAATGATATTTGTGCATCGTTTCAAAAATCTGCCATAGATGTTCTTTATGTTAAAGTTAAAAGGTTAGTTGAGGATACGGGAATAAAAAATGTTGTTGTTGCTGGTGGTGTTTCAGCTAATTCTTATTTAAGAGAAGTTTTCTTAAACGATAGTAGTATAAAAGTTTTTATTCCTTCAGTAAAATACTCAACCGATAACGCAGTTATGGTGGCTTCTCTTGCTTATTTTAAACCAATAAAAGCTTCAATTTACGATGAAGTTTATCCAAGAATTGCCACTATAACAAAAGGCAAAAGAAAGGTTTGAAAGTTTTGGGGTAATTATAGAAACAGTATAAGTACGGCAATAGCTATACCGTATATAGCAATTCCTTCAGCTAATCCTATGAATATAATGACTGTGCCAAACATATCTGGTTTTTCTGCTATGACTGATATAGCTGATACACCAATAGGACCAACTGCTATTCCTGCTCCTATTGCTGCTAATCCTACGGCAAGTGCAGCACCAATATATTTCAAACCTAAAACAATAGAATTATTATCCTGTTGCTGGGTTCCTTTCTCCTCTGCAAATACATTACCCGTTAAAACAAAAGTGAAAATTAACGATAATCCAAGTATAACACTACCAAATATTACAACTTTTTTTAATTTACTCTTATTCTTTGAAACGATTGCTCTACCTAACATAAAAAAGTAAATAGCTAAACTACCTAAAATTGCAATAAATAAAATCAAACCTACCATACCATTCCCCCATACGTAAAGAATTTTAAATTATAGATTTCTAACTTTTCAATCTTATTTTATTTCTGTAGTTTTTTGAAAACTTTTTTGAAAACTTTTTTGAAAACTGTTTTAGAACTTGAGGTTTAATGAGAGTTTTAAATTGTGAGGTGACAATGTTATAGTTTCTTTAGGTATTCCAAAGAGATCTCTAAGGAGTGAATTCCAAAAGTTTGAGTAAACGAATGGACTTACGAGATTGTAACCGTATCCTAATATTGTTAAGATTCCAAAGATTGTAGAAAGCTCATTTAAGTTATCTGCTTTAGTGTAAGCGGTTAAAAGGAAGGTTAAGTAAGGTGTAAAAAGAGATATTAATAGACTATCTTTGTCATCTATAATTATGCTTCCAATTCCTGGTATTACGTTTAATACCGATGCTAATATTGTTAGTTCTAGTGGTATACTGTACTTTTTGTAAAGTTTTATTCTAGTATCTGTATCTAAGGCAAGTTGTACTTCTTTTTTTGCACTTAAGAAAACTTCGTTTTTTAGTATTTCTTTAGATGTTATGAGTTTTTCTGTGTTAACGATTACTTGCGATGGTAGTATAGTTTTTCTTAGGGTTATATTATCTTTTTCTCTTACATCTAGCATGTTTGTTGTTGGGGTTATATTCTCTTTTTTAATTTCTTCTTCTAAGTTTAGGTCAAATGTTTCGTTATCGAGTAGTATTATTTCTTTTTTTGTTACTATTTCTCTTGTTTCATCTTTTCTTACTAGAATGGAATATGGTACTTTTGATATTATTCTAACTGATAGGTTAGTTTTACCAGTGATGGAAGATAGTATTTCATCGTTTAGTAGTATGGTGTAAGTTTTGTTTTCGTTAAGGTTTGCTACGATGCGTAATGTAGAAAAACTTACTTGTTTACCTGCGTAGAAAGAAGATATTTTGGATACGATATTGTCAACGATGTAGAATAGATCATCAGATGAGACTGAGAATGAATTTAGGATTTCTCCATTTTTGGAGAATATTTTTATGTGGTATTCAAAGACGTTATTTTTCTTTACGTAGTATCCTATACAGTAATCATCATACCCAGGAACAGCTTTTACAATTTCAGAAATTTCTCTTCCTTTGACGTCAAATTCGTTTTCTACTATTTTTGCACTTGAATTGAATTTAAGAAATTGCATAACGGATTTAAGTACTCCTTTGGAAGCATCAGCGAAGTTTTTGCCTTCTTTGTTGTAGAAAGTGAAAATTACAACATTTTTTGCAAAAAGGGTAGTTTGTGCTAGTAGTATTATTGAAATTAGGAAAATCTTTTTCATGTTCCATCCCCTTAAATAAATTTTGTTTGTTTTGTAAATTGTTTTCAAGTTATTTTTTGTACTAAGTACTAATAGTACTTTTACTGAGTACTAATAGTACTTTTACTAACTAATAGTACCAGAAAGATTTGATTCCTTTTATTTTACTTAGTTTTAGAGATAGGTTTGTTGATGGTTTTACGCTGTAAAGGGATGGTAGTTTAAAGTATTTTAGACTGTTACCGTTTAGTATACCTATGTATGGTAAACAATTACCTTGGTTTTCTTTGAAAAAATTTTTTAGAAGTAGTAGACTTTTATCTGGTATGTCGTTTGATAGTATTATATGTAGTTCTGTTATTTTTTCGTGTTTATAGTTTTCAATCTCTATAACCTTTGATGCTTTTGGGAATGTTTTGCCTGATGTGGATTTGGAAATTACTCCTTTAAATATTGCGATTTTGTTAACTACTAATGTATCGTTAAATTCTTTTGTTGCTTCTACAGATAGGTATATGGAAGTTTCTTTTCCGTAGATATCTAGTATTTTCACGGTTGATATTTTACCTTTTATGGTGTCTTTTTTTTCTATTTCTGATATAATTCCAGCTATTGTGAATGGGCATCCTTCAGGTAGAATTTGTATGTAGTCAATTTCAAATGAAGTGAAATGTTTTATTTTGTTTTGGTATTCTTTTAAAGGGTTATACGATAAAAATATACCTATAGTTTCTTTTTCGTATGCTGATATTGTATCTTTTGGAATTGTTTTATCTTCTAGTAAAGTTTCTATGGATAATTTTTCTTCCTTTTTGTCGGATGTACTTAAAAATAAGTTGTTTTGTCCTATTTCTTTATCTTTCGATATTTGTGCTACTGCTGTTATTATTTTTTCTAAGCTGGTTAGTAATTTAGCTCTATCTTTGGTTAGTGTATCTAATGCACCTGATTTTATTAATGTTTCGTATGAATTTTTTTTAAGGAAGTTTTGGGTTCTTAGGAAGAAATCTTCTATAGATTTGAATATTCCGTTTTTTTCTCTTTCTTTTATAAGTTCATCTGCTGAAGCTTCGCCTAATCCTTTTATTCCCATAAAGCCGTACCTTATTCCTAAGCCTTCATCTGTAGTTTCTATTGAAAAGTTTTTTTTACTTTTATTTATATCTGGTGGGAGTATTGGAATGTTCATTCTTTGTGCTTCTTGTATGTATTCTATCATTTTGTCAAACTTTCCGATTTCTGAGTTTATCAGTGATGTCATGTATTCTATTGGGTAATTTGCTTTGAGGTAAGCTGTTTGGTATGTTATCATGGCGTATGCTGCACTGTGAGATTTGTTAAAACCGTACTCTGCAAACTTTGCAATTGTTTCAAAAAGTTCTTGAGCAAATTTTTCATCGTATCCGTTTTTAATTGCTCCTTCTACAAATTCATTTTTCATCTGATCCATTATTTCTTTTTTCTTTTTTCCTATTGCTCTTCTTAAATTATCTGCTTGTCCTAATGAGAAGTTACATACTTTTTGTGCTATTTTCATTATTTGTTCTTGGTACAGTATAACCCCGTAAGTTTCTTTGAGTATGTCTTCTAAATCTGGGTGAGGGTATTCTACTTTTTCAATGCCATGTTTTCTATTTATGTACTGTTTATCCATTCCTGAACTAAGAGGACCGGGTCTGTAGAGTGCAAGTGCTGCTATTATGTCCTGAATGTTTGATGGTTTCATGCTCTTTAGTAATTCTTTCATTCCTTCTGATTCTACTTGAAAAACTCCATTGGTTTTGCCTGATGATAAAAGTTCATAGGTTTTTGGATCATCCAACGGTATAGATGATATATCTATGTTTATTCCTTTTGTTTCTTTTAGTAATGATATTGTATCTTGAATTACAGATAAGTTTGCAAGTCCTAATACATCCATTTTTAAAAATCCAAGTTCTTCGAGGTACTGTGCTGAAATTTGTGTAGATATAGTTCCTTCCTTTGGATCTTTGTATAGGGCTATGTATTCGTAAATTGGTACTGATGATATTACTATACCTGATGCGTGAATAGATGCATGTCTTACTATTCCTTCTAGCTTTTCTGAAGTGTTTATCCACTCTTTTTCAAGGTTATTTCTGCTTTCGTATATTTCTCTTATTTCTGATACAACGCTTTTTGCATCTGATATACTTTCAATGTTTCCTATTGATTTTGCTATAGTGTCCACTCTGTTTAATGGTATTCCAAGTACTCTTCCAACGTCTCTTATTGCTGCTTTGGATTGTAGTGTTCCAAATGTTATTATGTTTGCTGTTTTCTCTTTTCCGTATTTGGATGTTAGGTATTCTATAACTTTATCTCTGTCTCTGTCTGCAACGTCTACGTCTATGTCTGGCATAGTTACCCTTTCAGGGTTTAAAAACCTTTCAAAAAGTAAGTTGTACTTTATTGGGTCTATTTGTGTTATTCCTGTTGCGTAGGTTATTAGTGCTCCAGCAGCTGATCCTCTACCTGGTCCAACAGGAATGTTATTTTCTTTTGCCCAGTTTACAAAATCTTGTACTACTAAAAAGTAATTACTAAACCCAATTTTCTCTATGACTTCTAGCTCATAGTTAGCTCTTTTTATGTACTCTTCTGGAATTTCTCCGTTAAATATTTTTTCAAGCCCTTTAAATACAATTTCTCTTAACTTTTTGTCTGGGTCTATATCGTTTGAATACTTTGGCATAAGTTCTTTATTGTTAAAAGGTATTTCAACGTTACATTTTTCTGATACTTCTACAGTGTTTAACAATGCTTCAGGTATCTCGAAAAAATCTTTTAACATCTCCTGTGGAGATTTTATGTAGAAAGTGTTATTGTAAAATTTTAATCTGTTTGTATCCGATTTTTTACTTCCTGTTTGAATACATAGTAAAGTATCGTGCATTTCAAAATCTTCACTGTTTGTGTAATGTGCATCCGCTGTTGCTACAATCTTTACTCCAAATTCCTTAGAAAGATTTATTAGACCAGGGTTTACAATTTTTTCTTCCTCAAGTCCATGGTTTTGTATCTCTATGTAAAAATTATCTTTTCCGAATGTTGAAATGTACCATTCTACAACTTTTTTTGCTTCTTTTTCGTTTCCCTTGATTAGCAATTGTGGAATTTCACCCGCTATACAGCCACTTAACACTATTAATCCTTCTTTATGTTGTTCCAATAACTTTTTGTCAATTCTTGGTTTGTAGTAAAAACCTTCAAGGTATGACTTTGTTACAATCTTAACAAGGTTTTTGTATCCGTTAAAGTCTTTTGCCAAAATTATTAGATGAGAGTATTGCTTATCAATACCGTTTTCGTATGTTTTTTGTGTTTTTTCTTTTGAGTACATGTTATCTACTAAGTAGGCTTCTACTCCAATTATTGGTTTTATTTCGTTTTCTTTACATGTTTTGTAAAATTCTATACTTCCAAATAAGTTACCGTGATCAGTTATTGCTACTGATTTCATTCCATGCTCTTTTATCTTTGATACCATGTTTACAATTTTGTTTGCTCCATCAAGAATACTATACTCAGTGTGAAGGTGAAGATGTACAAAATCTTTCATAGTTTAAATTTTAAATTCTTCTAGAACGAACTTAAAAATTTGACTTTCAGAGGATTTTTCTTTACTTTTATAAAATATAGTGTAAGAGGTGATTTATGGCAGATGTATGTAACGTTGGTGATGGTTCTTCTTTTTCTGCAAGAATTAACTTATTTGACGATGAAAAGGTTAAAAAACTTTTAGAGGAATCTAAAGTTATAGCTGTAGTTGGTCTTTCGCCAAAGGAAGATAGACCTAGCAATTCTGTTGCTAGGTATTTAAAGAGTAAAGGCTATAAGATTGTTCCAGTTAATCCCGGTTACGATGAAATACTTGGTGAAAAAAGTTACAGTAAGGTTTCTGAAATTCCGTTTGAGGTGGATGTTGTTGATATTTTCAGAAAATCTGAAGAAGTTTTACCAGTAGTTCAAGATGCTGTTAAAATTAAACCAAAGTGTATATGGTTGCAGTTAGGAATAGTTAACAACGATGCTAAAAAAATAGCAGAGGAAAACGGTATATTCTTCGTACAAGATAGATGTATGAAAGTAGAACACCAAAGGTTGATAAAGTAATCTAGAGAATGTATTTTAAAACTATAGATTTTACTTCGCTGTAAGTTTCTTCTAAACTTTTTGTTGCGTTTATTTTTGTTACGTTTTTAATTTTCGGGTTTTTAGAGGTTA
>CALFVP010000140.1 GCA_937928175.1 uncultured bacterium
CCCCCTAAAATTAAGATATTCCCTTTTTCACAAGTTTAACGGTAACAACCAAAAATAAAACTGTCAAAAGTAAATAAATTCCAACGAAAGAAAAAAGAGTAAAAGCCACTTCAGATGTCCCTAAGTTAGAAACAGCTTTAGAAGTTTTGAGAATACCATAAATAACCCAAGGTTGTCTACCAACTTCCGTAACTATCCATCCTAACCAATTAGCTATTATAGGCATAGGAATCAAGAAAATAATAAGTCTCAAAAACCATTTGTAATCGAATAACTTGTTAGTGTAATAGAAAACTACAGACAAAATTCCTACAACAACAAACAGAAAACCTAGAAAAACCATACCTCTGAAACTCCAAAATACCAAAGGAACACTAGGTAACTCAGATTTACTTAAACCATATTTGTTAATAAGATCTTTAATTCCCATTACTTCCGCCTCAAAATCTCGATAAGCTAAAAAAGAAAGTAGTCCAGGAATACCTATCTCAAAAACGTTAGTCATATTCTCTTGATCAATCAATGATATTATAGGTTCAGAAGCAAATTTAGAACTATCCCATTTACTTTCCATAATAGCAAGTTTAAGAGGTTGATGTTCTGCAACATACTCTCCACTTAAAGTACCAAAAGGAATTTGCACAATAGAAGAAATGAGAAAAACTATCATGGATACTTTAAACAACTTTGAAAATTTCTCTTTTTGAATGTCTTTAAGAAACTTATAAGCACTTATTCCCATAGCCAAGCCAGAACCTGCAATAAAACATGCTAAAGTAGTATGAAAGAATCTAATAAAATTAGGTGTATTGAAAATAATTGATACAAAATCCGTTAAAACTATTTTATCACCTTCTATTCTGTATCCTACTGGTATTTGCATCCAGTTTAAAACCGTAAGAATCCAAAAAGCTGAAATCATAGTACCAATCATAACAAAAAAAGCGGACAAAACCTTAACAAAATCCGATATCCTTTTTTGACCAAAAAGTAGTAAAGCTAGAAAGGTAGATTCTAAGAAAAAAGCAAACATTGCTTCAATAGCAAGAGGACCACCAAAAATACCCCCAGCCTTACTAGAAAGAATAGCCCAATTGGTACCAAACTGAAACGACATAACAAGACCAGTAGCAACTCCAACAGCAAAACCAACAGCAAATATCTTCAAAAGAAAATTACCTATCTCTATATACACATTCTCTTTCTTGAAGTAATACAACAGAAAGAATATAAAAATTATCAAAGACAAACCTATGGTAAAAGAAGGAAATATAAAGTGAAACGCTGCTGTTATACCAAACTGCCAACGAGACAAAATCAAAGGATCCATATCTACCCTCCTAATCCCAAAATATTAATTAAACAAAAACTAAAAAATCAATATAATAAAAAAGAATACGCCAAAATTTCATAAAAACCGAATACCAGAATAAACCTAATCAATAACTTCTAACAAACGTTAGGTAAATTTAGATTATTAAAAAGTACGGAGGAAATAAAAAGTTCTCGTAGGTAAATCTTTTCTAAGGTAAATTTTTCAATCTGACCTCTTTTACAAACTACTTGACTAAAACGTTAATATTTATTAAAATTTACCAAATAGGAGGGAAATATGATAAGATTAGACACAGAAAACCTAGAAATAGGTTTATCAGAAAAAGCAAGAGAACAAATATCATCTTTACTATTTAAACTTTTGTCAGATGAGTTTGTAACATACGTAAAAGCAAGAAATTACCACTGGAACGTAGTAGGACCACACTTTAAAGAGTTACACGAGTTTTTCCAAAAAATTTACGAAGAACTAAACGATGAAATAGATGAAATAGCCGAAAGAATAAGAACGTTAGGGATAAAAGTACCAGCAAATATGAAGAATTTCCTAAACGAAACAAACCTAACAGAAACAGATGAATTTTTAAGCGACAAAGAAATGTTAAAAAGTTTACTAACAGATTACGAATCTACCATAAGGAACATAAGAGAATACATACCAATTGCTTCTCAAAATAAAGATGAAGGTACTGTAAACTTTCTATCAGGTCTTATAGAAAAAAAGGAAAAAACTGCATGGATGATAAGAGCAACCATAGAAAAATAACTACCTTATAAGTATTTGTTGAAGTGAAAACATCGGCATAAAAAGAGATATAACTAAAAAAGCAACTATAAGTCCAACTATAACTATAAGAATCGGAGATAAACTTGATACTAAAATCTCCGATTCTCTTTCTAACTCAAACGAATAAAAATCTGCTATTTTTCTTAGTGTTAAATCAATTTCTCCAGTTTCTTCACCAACTTTTAGCATTTGAATTAAAAGAGGTGGGAAAAAAGAATACTCAGAAATAGATTCTGATAAAAGTTTTCCCTTCTCAACTTCAGAAATAACAAACTCTAAAGCTTTTCTAATGAAAATTAGTTCCATAATACTAGAAGAAATTTCAAGAGCTTCAAGTACCATAACTTTACTACTTAGCATTATTGACATAATTCTTGCAAACTTTTCAATATCACTTCTAATCATAAAATTACCAAGTGGTGGTATAACCTTAACTAAAAACCTTTGAAAAAAATCCCTAACCCTTTCAAACCTTCTGTACAAATAACCAAAAACCAAAATTACAGAAACAACTAACGAAGAAATAACTAAAAAATTATCTTTAATTGTATTTCCTAAATATATTGTGATTCTAGTAACTTCTGGTAACTGTGCCCCGTAAGAAGAATAAATTTCGGAAAACTTAGGAACTATGGAAGTTAAAA
>CALFVP010000141.1 GCA_937928175.1 uncultured bacterium
TTTTCTTCCGAGTATTCTATTATGAGAGGTTTTGCTTTAGTTTTGTTTCTTTTGGTTTTTGTTAATTTTTCTTTTCCAGATGTTATAACAAGAATTTCCAGTAATACTTACATAAATTGGACAAAGGGCGTTGTAGTCTGTGAATACTTCGATAACGTTGAATTTTTGGTAGGTCGAAATTTTGATAAAAAGTTTTTGGATTTGAAAAGAGAAGTTAAAAGGAAAATTATTTCAGAGTTGTTTTTTTCCTTAGGTAAGGTTTATTTTGATGAGAATAGAATTGTTGATGATGTTTTAAATTTGTTTCCTGAAAAAAGAAAAGGTATAGCGTCTCTTTTTGATAGGGTAGATATTAGAGATTTTAGGTATTTTGGTGGTAAAGTTTTTTCTACTTACGTTATAGATTTATACGGGGAAAATGGTATTTTTAATATCCTTAGATTACCTTCTATTCCCAGAGATTACAAAGAATTTTTGGGGTTTGCTGAACCTAAAGACTATACTGGTTTTATAATTTCAACTAAAGGATTTAAGTTTAATGTTTCTCTCTCTACTAAGATACTTTCTAAGTCTGGTAAACTTTTGTATAGTTACGGTGATTACAAAGAAAATTATAGGTACATTCATTTTTTTAGTTCTCTGAGTGATGCTATAAGTAGTGGTATTTTTGGAGATGTTATTTTGTATGCTTTTCCTTTTAAGGTATCTGGGGAGAATTACACTGATATAGTTGTAAATGATGAAGTAGCAGAAAAACTTCTCTCTAAAACAGAAAATTATGATATTCTTTTTAAAGGTGCTGTTGGAATTATTATTGAAGATTGATTTTTTTTCTTTCTTCTTTTGATATTTTGTCTGCAATGAATGTTACCAAGGGTAACCTACATTTTGCTGATTCTGAAAGTCTTTTAACTATTTGGACTGACTGTTCTAAAGTTATATAGTTACCTACAGATACAAAAACAGGTTTCGATGACAATTTTGTTCTTACTACTTTACCTATGACTTCTTTAGTTTTTGGATCTATTATATCACTTTCATAACCTTGAATATTAGGTATATCTACATATTCTCCGTAAAGTAAAGATTTAGCACACCCTATTGTAGGTTTTTGTATTATTACTCCAAGATGAGATGCTATTCCTGCTCTTCTGGGATGAGCTATACCTTGTCCATCAACTATCACTATATCGGGAGATATACTAGCAAGGTTAAAGGTATCTATTATTATAGGTATCTCTCTGAATGCTAAAAAATTCGGAATGTAGTGAAAGCTTACCTTGCTTTTGCTAACCACTTTATCTATTACTTCTAAAGTATTTATATCAATAGTTACCATTACTCCTATTCCTATATCGCCTATGTAACTAACATCAACACCCGAAACTGTTTTAACTTTTGAAAGATCTAACTCTCTCTCTTCTATAAGATCTTTAATGATAAGCTGCACTCTCTTACATTCTTCAGTATTCCTTGCAGATAACGTTAAGTTTAGTATCTCAAAATTCATAAAATTATTATAAGTTTAATAAAAATTTCTTAACAAGTTTTAAATACGTTTTGTTGTAATTTAGGTTTACAAAACTGATTCTTGTAGTTTGTATGAGACTACTTTTGATACTCCTTTTTCTTCCATTGTTATTCCGTATATATCTTGGCATATTTCTATAGTTGACTTATTGTGAGATACGATTATAAATTGTGTTTTATCTTTGAATGCTAGTATTAATTTTTTAAATCTTTCTGTGTTTTCTTCATCGAGTGGTGCATCAACTTCGTCCATTATTACTATAGGTGTGTTATTTATCATAAGTGCTGAAAATATGAATATTATACTTATTAATGCTTTTTCTCCACCCGATAGTAATGAAAGGTTTCTTATCTTTTTACCTGGAATGTTTACAATTAATTCTATTTCTCCTTCAATTGGATCACCGTTCTCTATTTCTATGTTTACGTTTCCTCCGTTGAATATCTCCTTGAAAACTTCTGTTATAGTTTTACTTATAACGCTTAAAGATTAATTTACTGTTTTTTCTATTTCTTTGTTTATGTTTCGTATCATTTCTTCTATCTTTTGTTTGCTTTGAATTATATCTTCTAAGTTCGTTTTTAGGTTTATGTAATCTTTTTCTATTTCTTCGTATTCTTCTTTAGCATTTTCATTTATATGTCCTAGTTTTTTTATTTTTTCTTTTAAATTTTGTAAATGTTGCGATGTTTCCTCTATGGGTACGGAGGTTTTAATTTCGGTAAACTCTTTTTCTAGTTGATCTACAGTAATGTTGTAGTTTTCAATTAATTTTTGGTTTATGTTTTCTATATTGTTTTTGATTATTGCTAGTTTTTCCTCAACTGAGAAAAGTTCTTTCTCTGATATAGATAATCTTTGAGAAAGATCTTCTTTTTGATTAACTACGTTTCTGTATGTTTGATTTAGATCTTTAAGTAAAAAAGATTTTTCTGATACTATTTTAAGTAATTCATCTTTTTTTGATGTTAATTCTTGGATTTCTTTTGATAAGTTTTCTATTATTTCTTGAGTTTTGTTTATGTTTTTTTCTTCTAGAAGTATTTCTTCTTTTTTTACTGATAGAAATTTTTCAATTTTTTCTATTTCTTCCTGTAGTTTTAGTATTCTTTGTTTTGATGATTCTATGTTTAGATTAGTTACAATGGTTTGTTTTTCAAGTTGAGTTATTTCACTTTGTATGTTTGATATCAATTTACCTTTATTTCTTAGTTTTTCTTCGATTTCGTTTAGGAAAGTGTTTTCTTTTAATTCTATTTCTTCTAGTAACTGTTCTATTTCTTTACCATTGAGGTCGTTTATACCATACTCTTTGACTATTTCTTTTAGTTCTGATTCTATTTCTAGTGTGCTGTTGTTAATTTGTTCCAATTCTTTCTCTAAGGTTTCAACTTTTTTTTGATTTTTCTCCATTTCTTTTATTTTGTTTTCTTCTTGTTTTGTGTACATTGTTAATTCTTCTTCTTTGGTTAGAATTGTTAGTTCTATTTCTTTGTTTTGTTCTTTTAGTTGTGAAAGTTTTTCTTTTTCTTCTGAAATTTTTAGTGATATTACGTTTAGGTTTTTTCTCATGGATTGTATTTTTTCATCTATTTCCAGTTTTTTTGATATAAATTCTGTTATGTTTACCAAGAAAGGTAAATTTTCTATATCATCGTTTAGTGATTTAGAGAGATTTTTTATTTCGTTAATTGTTTCTTTTAATTTTTCTTTTTTTGTATCTTCTAGTATTTTGTTGCATAGGTTTATTATTTCTCTAGATGTGGTGTGAGTTTTTTTTATGAATTCTCCTATTTTTAAGGAACTTTTGGTAACGTTTTCTGAAAATTCTTTAAACATTCTTTCGGATTCTGTAAGCAATTTACTTACCTTCGATTCTAATTCGGTTAGCTCGTTTTCTAGATTTCTTACGTTTAAGGACAATTCTTTTATTTTCTCTTTGTTTATTTCTTTTTCTTCTTTTAA
>CALFVP010000142.1 GCA_937928175.1 uncultured bacterium
TCTTCCAGCAAATCTGTATTCTATTGGCTGGTCTATGAAAACTGATCCCGGTGTAAGCAATTTTGAATCTATTGCTGCAGCATAGAGAAACGGTTTAAAAGCAGATCCAAGTTGCCTTTTTGCTTGTATAGCTCTATTTAACCTATTTAAAGGTGAAAATTCACTTCCTCCTGTCATCGCTTCTACGTATCCATTCTTTGCGTTTATGCTTATAAGAGCACATTCAATTTTGTTTTCTCTAAGTTTTTTCTCCGAAATTGAAAGGAAACTATTGTAAGAGTTTGCTCTTATCTTTTCTGCTCCAAAACTTTCTGAAACTAAAAACATAAGATAGTAAAGGTCTTTTATATTTTTCTTAAGTTCTATTATTTTACTCGATGTCTTTACCTTTATTATAGGTACAATTTCAGATATAGCTAAAAGTAAATCTACGTAATTTTGGTTTTCTTTCATCAATCTCGATACATTTTCTTCGTATATTTTTTGTGCAAAGTTTCTGTATTTGTATAGAGCTTTTTCTGCTGATGTGTTTTTGTTTATATCAAGAGTTGTGTAAACTTTGTACCCTGATTTGTATACAGCTTCATCTCCAAACATCTCTGAAATAACTTGTCTTACGTATTCAACAAAGTATGGTGCTTTTTGCTCGTATTCCGCTATTTTGAGTTTTAGGGAATCTATTAACGGTATATACCCTTGCCAGAATTCAAAGAATATTTCGTCAACTTTTGTTTCAGGTATAAACCCTAAAGAAGCCATTCTTTTAAGAACAATGTATTGTCTTTTCTGTGCGTTTTTTATGTTTACAAAAGGTGAATAGATATGTGGACCTTTTGGTATTGCTGCTAGAAGTGCCGCTTCTGCTATATTGAGATCCTTTGAGTTCTTACCGAAGTATATTTTTGATGCCATTTCAACTCCGTATGCACCGTATCCAAAGTATATCTGGTTTAGGTATATTTCCATTATTTCTTCTTTTGAATATTCTTTTTCTATTTGTATTGCGTACCAGATTTCTACTATTTTTCTGAATATACTTCTTTCTCCGGATGTAAATATTCGCTTTGCTAGCTGTTGAGTTATGGTACTTGCCCCTTCTCTTATCTTACCAGAAAAAATGTTTTTTATAAACGCTTTTATCATTCTTTGAATGCTTATACCTCTGTGATAAAAGAAGTCTTCGTCCTCAACTGCTATAAAAGAATTGATTATATTTTTTGATATCTGGTTGTATGATACTGGAATTCTTTTTTCTATGAACAGTTCGGATACTAAATTCCCGTTTTGGTCGTATATCTTCATTGGTTCAGGTAAAGCTAAATATCTAAGGTTTTTTACATCTTCTGGGTTATACAGTGAGGCTATAGTTATTCCAAAGAATGTTCCAAAAAATATACCAGAAAAGATGAAGGTGAATACCAAAAATTTTATAAACCCCTTCAGAGTTACGTTTGGCAAAAGTAACCTTACTATTCTTCTTATCATTTCTTTAATTATGATTTTTACAATTTTAAATTACAATTTCAATTTTTATTTTATTGAAATCTGTTTTGTTTTTATTCACACTTATGTAATATAAGGGTTTCATATGAATGGCATATATTTTTTCAGTCATGAGGGGTTTAGTAGTAGACCTAATAACGTATCAGAGATTGGTGTTAGGGGACAAAGGATATTGGAATTGGTTGATTCTGGTTTACCTATTCCGCCCGGAATTATACTAGATACCTCTAGGACTAAAAATCTAGATGTTAAATCTATTAACTTAATACTTGAGTACGTAAAAGAGATATCAAAAATTACCAATAGAAAATTAGGTAATCCTGATTCTCCTTTGTTTTTAAAGATGGTTGTTAGTCCTGATCTTAAGCTTATTAAGTTTCCTGGGGTAAGGTTTGTTGGTATAAATAATGAAACTTTTGAGCTTTTGAGAGAAAAAGTTGATGAAAAGTTTGCTTACATTGCGTATTGTACTTTTCTTGAGGAGATGGCTAGATTTGGTGCAGAGTATAGACCTGAGGTATTTTTTTCACTTCCAGAACCGGATGATTTAAGAAAGTTTTCTTTAGAAGAACTTAAGGAAAGACTTGATTACGATAAGGCAGCTATTGAAAAAAGTATTCCTTCAGATTTAGAGGAAAGAATATCCTACGTTCTTACCCAAATGTCAGCAATTGCAAGGATAAATGCAGATATTGATATGGGAATTTTAATTCAAGATATGGTTTTGGGTAATTATTCTCAAACTTCCTTTACTGGCTACTTTTATACTAGAAATATTGTTACCGGTGAACCTGTAATACAAGGTAGAGTGTTTATGAAAAATTATTTTATAGAAGAAGATGAAAACCTTGGAAAAGATGTTGATGAACTAGATAGTGATACTTTAGGTGAACTTCAAAAATTTGCTACTTTTCTTGAAGAGAGGTACAAAGAGATAAGGTATGTTATGGTTGTTAGAGAAACTGATAAACTTTGGGTTATAGAACAAGATACGGTGCAAAATAAATCTTCTCAGGCAGAGATAAGGCTTTATATGGATCTTCTTAAGAAAGGTATTATAGACGATAAGTTTATCATAGATAAAATAAACCCTGGTCATTTAGTTGAGCTTTTACACAAAAGTATAGATGTTGATTGGATAAAGAAAAACAAAGTTAAATACGTATCTGGTGGTATTGCTGGATCTCCTGGTGTTGCTACTGGTAGGGTTTTCTTTTCTACTGAAAGGTTAGTTGAAGAGTATAACAGAGCAATAAAAATGGGATTTGATAGTAGGTTTATACTGGTTATGCCAGCTACTTATGCTGAAGATGTTAAGGCTATAGAAGTAGGTCAGGGTGTTCTTACTACTGAAGGAGGATATGCTTCTCATGCGCCAGTTGTTGCTAGGTCTCTGGGTAAAGTTAGTTTGGTTAATCCTAAAATAAAGTTAGGTAAGAATTTCTTTGAAATAGATGGAATTAGAGTTAACGAAGGTGATTATATAACTTTGGAGGTACCATTCTACGAATCACCAAAGATATATTTTGGTGAAGTAAAGACGGTGGAACCGGATTTTGAAAAAAACGGTTTGGTTGAATTTTTAAAGATAGTTGATAATTATATAACTCCAGATTTTGTTGTTAGGGCTAATGCAGATCAACCAAGAGAAGCACTACTTTCTAGAAAGTTTGGTGCTAAAGGTATAGGGTTATGTAGAACTGAACATATGTTTTTTGA
>CALFVP010000143.1 GCA_937928175.1 uncultured bacterium
ATTTTCATTTATATCATACAAATGAGTATGTCCATGTAAAAAATATTTAGGTCTAAACTTCTCTATAAGTTCTAAAAAAACTTTAAAACCCGTGTGAACAATATCATCCCTATCATGTATTCCGTAAGGAGGTGCATGCGTTACTACTATATCAACAGTACTACTTAAAAAAACTTTTCTAAAGAACAACTTTAAATAAGTTGCTCTAACTCTCCTATACATTTCATCCTGAGTATACTGGTGAATACCATTGTTATACTTATTACATCCCTGAAAACCAATCATACTCAAACCTTTAAAATTAATCAACTTTCTATCCAAATCAATACCACCAAACACTTTTTTGTAATCGTATGCAGAATAAAAATCAAACTTAGAATTACCTAAAAACCCTGTACTTTTTTCATAGTCCTGTTTATAATAGTTATCATGGTTACCTTGCACAAAAAAAAGCGATACATTGAATTTTGACATCAAAAAATCTAGATAATCTTTTGGCAAATCACCACACGAAATTATAAAATCAGGTTTTATACCCAAAGAATTCTCAGATGTATAAAGATACTTATTAACAACATCACTAACGCAAAGTATTCTCACATTTTATTCCTCTACTTCTACTATTTTATCCTTAATAAAATTTTCAAACTCCTCTTTCGACATTTTATCTTTGAAAAGTTCCCATATTGCCTGTTTAAGTTCCTCAATAGAGCTAAACCTTGCCCCCTTTTCAGCTCCTTCTTCCTTATAGTAATACTTTTTCCCCATACCCTAAAACCTCCTAACACCTGAATAATTTAAAATTATATTAAATGAGTAATTTGTATATTTCTACTATTTTGTTGAGTTCTTTAACCTTAACCTTATCAACAAACTCATAATTTGTAAACACATCTTTGACATTACCAGAGAGGAATACACCATCACTACCTGGGTATTTACCAACAACGTAAGATTCTAACATCACTTCACCAAAAAAGTAAGGCAAATAACCATTAGCACTTTCAACTTTACCAACAAATATTCTACCACTGGACACCCCTAACTTAAACGAATCAATATTGTCTAAAATACCACTTTTATAAAGTGATGAAATCGAAAATACGAAATTTTTCAAGTTTTCAACCCAATCACTTCCGTTTATACCCCAAATTATAAACATTTCACTCCCATCAAATTTAGCAATGTAACCCTGTGTCTCAATAACTCTAGATTCAATTTTAGAAAACACAGATTGAACATCACTCAAAACTTTTTCTGACAATTTCAAAGCCACACTTTCAGCGTTAAATAACTTTAACCAAACACAACCACAAAACTGTTTACCTAACTCCAATCTAACTTTATCGCCACCTATGTAAACTTCTGGAAACTCTACAAACCCCCTACTACTTTCCAAAAAACTACCCAAATACATTGAAATAAGACCTAACTCATCGTTAGATAAAATAGGAACAAACTTATCAAAAACCTCAGGTGCTCTAAGAACCCTTATAATATACTTGATCTTTACAACTAAATCCCAAAGAAACATAAATATAGAAACAATAAAAGAAAATACAACAACGTACAAAATCAAAAGTTGTAGTTTCTTAAAGTAAAACGATGGAAAAAGAATGAGAACCAAACCAAAAACAACATGAACAAAAACCAAAAAAACAAAAACGGTAAAAATACTAATAAACCTATTTCTCCTAAAAACACCAAAACCTGAAAATTTTACTTCATAAATTGGAATCTTTGTAACGTAATAAGAGATGTAAGATAGAGGAAGCAAAAAAACTAATATACTAAAAAATTTACTTAAACTTTTCGAAACTCTGTACTCGTAAGCAGAAATAGAAAAAACAAACAATACGGATACAAAAACAAACAACCAAGGGATAAAGGATAACAACCTAGAAATACTCTCTATATCCTTATAATCTAACCTAGTAACATCGTACTTTCTAATCTTTTTTAGGTAAAGGGATACAACCAAAAATAGTAACAAAAAAACTAATATAGAAACGATAACTATTAAATTCGAAGCAAAAGAAAACTTAAAAACGTTAAACAACTTTAAAAAATAAAGATAAGAAACAAATAAAGTAATTACGGATATTATCGATAAAAAAAGTTTAGCAAATATCATACTTTCTCCTCGATTTTATTTTCCAAAAATGAAGAAACTTCATTCAACTTCATTCCTCTAGAGCCCTTTATCAAAATAACATCACCTTCCTTAACAAGATAATCCAATATTTCCGCTATCTCGTTCAAACTTGAAACAGGAATTACCTTATCTTTGTCAAGACCTTTTTTAACTAGGTAATCTGCTACATACGAAAAATTTTCTCCATAACAAAAAATAAAATCAATATCCTTATCTAAAAGATAATCAGCTATCTCTAGATGTAGTTTCAAAGACAATTCTCCAAGCTCTAACATATCCCCCAAAACAGCAATTTTTTTTCCTCTGGTACTAACCTTATGAAGCAAATCAATCGCCTTTTTCATAGAATCAGGGTTAGCATTGTAAGAATCATCTATAACAGTAAACCAACCTTTTATAACACTATTTCTCATTTCAGGTAAAGATAAATTCTTTACTATTGGTACTAGATTTTTTACATCAATACCGAAAAATTTACAAACCTCAAAAGCACAAACAATATTTTCAACGTTATGAATCCCAGGAAAAGAAACTTCAAACCTAACCCCATCGTAGTCAAAAACAAAACCATCTATACCCAAATCTTCAACGATCTCAGCTTTGCTTGGATCAAAGTAAAAGATCTTTAGTTGGAATTTAGACGCTACTTTTTCAAGTACATCAAGATGCCTTGAATTTTTATTTAGAAATACAACGCTATCTGGTTTCATACCTTCAAACAATTCAGATTTTGCAAGAGCTATATTTTTTGTACTCTTGAGGAATTCTATATGAGCATACCCAATGTTTGTTACAATTCCCACGTTAGGCAAAACTACCTTGGATAACTTTCTAATTTCTCCCTTTCTATTCATTCCAATTTCTAAAACTCCTATATCAGTATCTTGGTCCATTTTAAATATAGAAAGAGGAACACCAACGTTATTGTTAAAACTTTTTGGTGAAAACCTTACATTATACTTGTAAGATAAAAGTTGAGAAATAAAATACTTTGTAGTAGTTTTACCAGAACTACCTGTTACACATATAACTGTCTTGTCAGGAAGAAAATCTCTTCTGTACCAAAACGCTATATCCATTAAAGCTTTATAAGTATCTTTAACAGTAATAACGTTTACATTTTTAATGTTAGTTTTATTAGCACTCCAAAAAGAATCCTCAACAACAAAAGTAGATATTCCCTTAGAAATACAGTCAAAAACAAAGTCATGTCCATCAAAATTTTTACCTCTAAGAGCAACAAAACATTCTCCAAGTTTTATACTTCTTGAGTCTGTAGAAATTCCATTTATAATTTTTTGATTTCCCTTTTCGACTAACTTACCCTTTGAAGATTTAACTAACCAACTCACTGAAACTTCAAACATAAACACTTTAAAAATAGTAAAATACTACAAAACTATATCTCAACTTTTTTAGATATTATTTTCCACTTTTGATCAAACTTTTTTAAAAGGTATAAAACCTTCCTACTGGCTTTATAGGTCTTAACTCCTTCTTTCACTTGGTAAAAATTCTTAACCAACCAATTAACCGATACTATAGCAAA
>CALFVP010000144.1 GCA_937928175.1 uncultured bacterium
GGATTGTAATCGCTTTTCATTTGAGTAAAACCTTTAGACTAGTAGTAAATTTTAAACTTTAAGTTCTCAACTCTAAGTTCCCAACTTTAAAGGATTGCAATGGTACCTTTAATAAAGCCCTTGAGTTAATAATAAAAATTACCTACCTATCAAACACCTTACTCCTTTTTTGTAGGCAAATTAAAGTTAATGTAACCTACTAAGTTCCCAACTTTTAAGTTCTCAACTTTAAATTCCCAACTTTAAAGAATCATAATGGTACTTTTCTTAAAGTCCTTAAGTTAATAGTAAAAATTACTTACCTATTAAACACCTTACCTCCCCCCTCTTTGTAGGTAAATTAAAATTATGTAATCTTCTGATAATTCTTAAAGGTAATGGCATTTTTAGTAAATTCCTTAAAAGCAAGGTTTTTGGAATTATTTTTTTATAATTGGGATTTTCCTTATTCCTCTTAAACTTTAAAACTTAAAAACTCTAAAAGAAAAATCTTACCCAAATCAAAGAAATCTACCCCTTACAGCTCAAATTCTAAAAAACAAGTACGGTATTCTTAGATACAAAATTTTATAAACCTAAGTTTTTAGACTTAATATAGTCTTCCAAAATTATTTTAGCAGAAATAGAATCGATATTCTTAACTCCTAGGTTCTGAGCTATCTTCGTAGTAAACCTTTCATCAAATAACTCAACCTCAATATTAACCTTACTTTTAAGATCTTTAAAAAAACTCTCAACATACTTTTGTATATTACTTGTAGTAGAATTAAAATTCAAGGGTAGTCCAATAACTATTCTATCAATCTTATCTTTCTTAACAATGCTAGCTATCTCATCAATAGCCTTATCACCCTTATTAACAATAGCCTCTCTAGGGAAAACAATACCTATATCAGTATCACAAAACGCAACTCCTATTCTCTTAGTTCCAATATCAAGTCCTAGTAGCCTCATTAAAAAACTCCATAAAAAAATTTATAATAACAAACTTGGGATTTACGTTAAAATTGTAAACCTTCGAATAACCATCATTTAAAATAGATTGAAGTTTAACAAGTTTAGAAATAGTAAATTTTCTAAAAACATCTTTAGGAATCTTAGACAAAATACCTTTATTAACTTCTACATTCAAACCAGTAAACTTAGCTCTAACCTCAAGCATACATTTAATAATATCACTAGAAAACTCAAAAAACTTTTCTACTAAAGCGTCATTTTCATAAATACTTTCAACGAAATCCATAGCAACTTCTAAATTGTACGAAAACATAACATTCAAGATTTTTCCAAAAAAGTCACTGCTTATACTGTAAACATTTTCAAGCATCAAATCGTAAAAAGAATAATACCCATCTAAATCAAAGTTTAATATACCATCAAAATAACTTTTTAACTCTTCTCCTCTAAGTTTAAAAAACAAAACCTTATAAACCCTTGATTTTACTGTAGGCAAAATTTTATCGTAATTGGATGCAGTAAGAATAAAAAAAACTCCCTTAGGAGGCTCCTCAAGAAGTTTAAGAAAAGCATTTTGAGCTTCAACAGTAGATTTATCAAACTCCGACATAATAACAAACTTATACCCAGACAAAGATTTCCTACTCGAAAACTTTATAACTTCCCTAATAGTATCTATTCCAATAACTTCAATTCTCGAAAGCGTAGTAGTAACTTCATTAATGTAAATAAAAAGTTTCTTAATATCATTACTCTCCAAACTTTCAAAATTTCTAATACGGTTAATGTAAAATAACAACTCAGGAATAGCACTTTTCTCACCAGAAAAGTTTCTATTAGCAATACAAAAACCTAGAAACCTAATAAATAAATCTCTTAACTTTTCATTTTTCAAAACAGAATCAAAATTTTTCTCAAAAAATTCGTAGTATAACCTATAGTAATATGGACCAGCAACAAATATATCGCTATGGTTAAAAGGAATATAAGAAGAATAATCACTCAAAAACTTGTTTATAATAATTTCAGATGAAAAAAGTTTAAAAACTCCCTTAGGACCTATAAAAACAACACCACCACTCTCTTTCCCTTCAAGTGAAGAAAGAATTATTTTCTTAACAGAAACACTAAATACCATCAAATAATACTAACGAGCACAGAAATTTTGTAAATAATATCTTTAGGCAAAAATATAATACCTAAAAAAATTACAAATATAACTATGATAGAAATTATTTCAACAATTGGCAAATCGGATAAAATGTAACTTAATCCTCTTTTCTTGTACCTCATACTATTACCTTACTAACATTTTGTCAATCTTTCCAGCTTTAAAACACTTTGTACAAATATTAACGTACTTAACTATACCATCAACAAGAATTTTTTTCTTCTGTATATTAGCTTTCCAAAACCTTCTTGTTTTTTTATTGGAGTGGCTGACGTTATGACCAAAAACTGTACCTTTTCCACAAAAATCACATTTAGCCATTACTTCCTCCCAGAGAAATTATAATACACAAACTACAATTTTTTCAAAAAAATTTTTAACTTTACCCAATCAAACCTTAAATAGAATTTAAAAAAAACTATCAATTAAAATAACAAAAAAATTTGGGGGGAATTATGAAAAGAATAGGTATTTTAACAGGTGGTGGTGATGCACCGGGGCTAAACGGTGTAATAAAAGGAGCTTATCTGAGAATAAAAAAAGACTTACCAGATGTTGAAATAATAGGGTTACTAGAAGGTTGGAGAGGACTTATTGAAAAGAAGTACATAATATTAAAAGACGATGATGTTAAAGAAATTCATAAAGAAGGTGGAACAATACTTGGTTCATCTAGGACAAACCCTTATAAAAACGAAGATACGGTGAAAAAAACACACCAAAGTTTCAAAGAACTTGAGCTAGATGCACTTATAGCCATAGGCGGTGAGGACACATTAGGAGCAGCAAACAAATTAGCAAAAGATGGTTTTCCAGTAGTTGGAGCACCAAAAACTATAGACAATGATCTAAATGTAACTGACTATACTTTCGGTTTTAATACAGCTGTAAATATTGCAATGGAAGCAATAGATAGATTACACACAACCGCAAAATCTCATAGAAGAGTAATGGTAGTTGAAATAATGGGTAGACATGCAGGTTGGATAACGTTATGGTCTGGAATAGCAGGAGGAGCTCACATGGTACTATTACCAGAAGAAGTAACAAAAATAACAGAAGTAGCAGAATTTGTTAAAAAGAGAAAAGAAAAAGGTGAATTGTACACAATGATAGCAGTATCAGAAGGAGCTATACTTGATACAGGTGGAGCATCTAACTTCGTGTTTGAAGAAGCTAAAACAGACGAGTTTGGGCATGTAAGGTTAGGAGGAATAGCAAAACAACTAGCAAAATACATAGAAGAAACCACAGGAATAGAATCAAGGTATGTTGTACTAGGACACATACAAAGAGGCGGATCTCCAACAGCTTTCGATAGAATACTATCACTAAGATTTGGTATAAACGTTGGTGAATTAGTGCTCAAAAAAGAATGGGGCAAAATGGTAGCACTAAGAGGCACAGAAATCGTAGCAGTACCACTCGAGGAAGCAGTACAAGAACTAAAAGTAGTACCACAAAAATTAATAAAAGAACTAAAAAGCATACTTTAAGGGGAAACCATTCCCCTTATAAAACAAAACTAACTTTTAGGTTTTCTTGAAGGTGGTGTAATCCATGGCATCATAGCTCTTAGCTTTTTACCCACTTCTTCAACTTGGTGTTTAGACCAAATTTCTCTCATTTTATTAAAGTGTGGTCTTCCTGCTTTATTCTCAAGTATCCAATCTTTAGCAAACCTACCCTTTTGAATATCTTCAAGTATTAACTTCATTGCTTTTTTTGATTCTTCATTTATAACTTTCGGTCCAGATACGTATTCTCCATACTCTGCTGTATTACTTATAAAACTATTCATAGTAGAAATACCACCTTGATAGATAAGGTCAACTATCAATTTCATCTCATGAATACATTCAAAGTAAGCCATTTCTGGAGGATATCCAGCTTCAACTAAAGTTTCAAAACCAGCTACCATAAGATGAACAACACCACCACACAAAACAGCTTGCTCACCAAAAAGATCAGTCTCAGTCTCATCTTTGAACGTAGTTTCTATAACACCAGCTCTTGAACCACCTATACCTTTAGCGTAAGACAAAGCTATGTCTTTAGCTTTTCCTGTGTAATCCTGATGAACAGCAACCAAACAAGGAACACCCTTACCCTCAAGGTACTGTTGTCTAACTAAAATCCCAGGTCCCTTAGGCGCAACCATTGTAACATCAACATAACTCGGTGGTACTATCTGATTGTAATGAATGTTAAAACCATGAGCAAACATTAACATTTTCCCCTCAGATAAATTATCCTTAATATACTTTTCGTATATCTCTGGTTGAGTCTCATCAGGTGTAAGAATCATTATAACATCAGCCCACTTAGAAGCACTCTCTATATCCATAACCTTAAGTCCTGCAGACTTAACTTCTTCCTCAGTCTTAGACCCCTTCCTAAGCCCAACAACAACATCAACACCACTATCCTTCAAATTCTGAGAATGCGCAGCTCCTTGACTACCATAACCAATAACAGCAACTTTCTTACCCTTTATTGTACCCAAATCAATGTCACTATCATAGTAAACTTTCATAACTACCCCCTCTAAAAAATTAAAATAATTTTGTTAGATCAATCTAACCTCTTTCCAGTACGTAAATAACCCTTAAAAACAAGTTAACATAATATTAATTAAAACTTTTAAACTTTAAAGATTTGTTTAACCTTTTCTATTGCTTCTGCTGCTTTATCTATGTCTGATTTTGTATTGTATATGTAGGTACTTATTCTTGCTGTACCTTCTGAAGCACCGATTCTTTCTAGAAATGGTTGAGCACAATGGTGTCCTGATCTTATGGCTATACCTTCTTTATCAAATATATACGCTATATCATGAGGATGTACTCCCTGAATTGTAAAAGAAAAAACACCTACCCTATCATTACAGTTACTAGGTCCGAATAACTTAACTCCCTTTATGCTAGATAAAACATTAAAAGCATATTCCGTAATTTCTTCTTCTATTT
>CALFVP010000145.1 GCA_937928175.1 uncultured bacterium
AATTACATAAAACTACTTAAATCCGTTGGCGTTACAGATAGTAAAGAAATTATAAAAGTTTTTGAAATCGTAAGCAGTAGCGAAATACCAGAAAACAAAATTTTTAACCTTCTAAACACTTCCAGAAATCTGCTTATTAACTTCATGAATAACGAAAATAAAAAATATAACTTTATTGATTGTTTAATATTCGTTTTAAATAATCCTAGTTATGGATTCCATAAATTAGCCTTATCTAAAGCCTCTCTTTAGGTACTCGGGGGAAGCATACAACCCTCCTTTAACCCCTTACCCACTCACTCCCGAGTACCTCTATTATTTCTATGATGTGCATTAATTCCATACCTTCAAATAACCTTACTACTTTCATACCTTGCACATCCAAAAACTTACTTAAACAATCAAAAACGTTAAAAAATACGTTGAAAAAGTTAAAAAGTACGTTAAAAATTAAGTTGTTTGTAACGTTTTTATTTTTATTGTTGATTTGTTAATCGTTTAGATTTATATTAATTTATGAGCGTTAAAATATGTATAGTAAAATTTCAAAACAGAGAAAAAAAATAAAAAAGTTAATTAATTTGTTACTCTCTGGTTATAACATCTCTGAAGCTTGTATTTTGGCAAATTTCCCAAGACGTACATTTTACCATTATTACGATATCGGAAAAGAAAAATTTGAAAAACAAATATTCGATGAGCATACTAAATTTTACTTAGACGTTGAAAATGCTTTACTGGAATACAAGAAAAAAATAATTGACAAAATTATGTTACTTTCGGAAGAAAAAAAAGACTGGCGCGGTTTTTTCTCTTTACTGACTCTTAGATTTCGAGAAGATGACAAAGACAGTAACATAACCTTAAAAGTTATTTCAAAGAAAGAAATAATTAAAATCATCAAGAAAAACAGAATTAAAAACACTAAAGAGGATTTAAACAAACTTGAAAGTAAAAACGTTGAAAATGAAAACAATGAAAACAACAAAAAAACGTAATAACTTTGAGGATGGTATAATTTTGGATATTTTCGAAAATACCAATACAAAATTTATTGACGTTTTCTTTACTGATAAAAATTTGGTACTTCTAAGAGGTGGAGCAGGTAGCGGAAAGACTTATTTTCTCTGTAACTACATCATAAACGAAGCAGTTACAAAAGGTTTAAATTCTATCTTCGTTACTTCTTCCTACGTTGTTGTAAATAATTCCATCCTTCAAATCTTTCAAAATACCTTAGAAAAATTAAACATTCCTTATAAAATCGATATCAAAAATATGACTTTGGAAATATTAAAACCTTTCAAAACTAAATGCGTTTTTAGGACTTTTAGAAATGTTTTACTAATCAAAGGACTTACTGACTTTGATGTACTTGCAATCGATGAAGGCGATATAATCGATGCTAAAACCTTCTCCCTTCTAGTTACTCGTATTCGTGGAAATTCAAACAATCCTAAAAAAATACTTATAGCTTACAATCCTTTATATTCAAACCTTCTAAAAAACCTAGAAGCAAGAAATGACGTTTACCTAAATATTTCTACCTACCAAGATAATAGATTTATAGATAAAGAAAGTTTTGAAAAAACTTTAATGTATTTAGACAGTGAAATGTATAAAGTTTACGCATTAGGTGAATGGGCAAATGAAGATATTTTTATATTCAAAGAGTACTCTATAACTACCGAGCTACATTTTAGAAACGTTGAGAGCCAAGAGGTTTACGGTGTTGACTTCGGTTTTATTAATCCTACAGCAGTTGTCGCAGTTAAAATATCTGCCGGTAGAATCTACGTTCATGAGGTTATTTATTCAAGTTACCTAACTAATACCGATTTAATCGAAATCATCAAAAAGAAATGTAATACTAACAGTGTTTTTGTTTGTGATAATTCCGAGCCTGGCAGAATATCCGAAATGAGAAAAAACGGAATACGCGCAGTTGAATGTATTAAAAATTTTAAAATGTCAATTGACTTAATCCGTAGAAATCAATTATTTATCACCGAAACTTCGTATAACTTACTTAGAGAAATCAAAAAATATAGATTCAAAACTGATTCAAAAGGTATTATATTGGAAGAGCCAGTAAAAGACGATGACCATGCAATCGATGCCATGCGTTACGCAGTTTTATACATGTTTAACAATCCCCAAAGTTATTCATTCGTTGTTTTCTAGTTCGTTTAAAAAAACTTGACTTTTTAGTTTCTCTTGTTTATAATATTCTTGAATGTAAGAAGTGGGGATACTTTCTGGATTGTTTAAAAATAAAAATAATCAAGTTATTCGCGTTATCGGTTCTGACTTATCCACTAACGAAAGAAATGAAATACTTAAAAACGTTTGGGTAATTTCGGGAATCGAAGCAATCGCAAACGCAATAATCCGAATGGGTTTAGAAGACAAAGAAAAAGAAAAGTTATTTAATAATAGCGTTCTTTCTTTCTCTGATGTTATTAAAACTATTGTTTATGACTTAATCGTAGACGGTAACGCATACCTTAGAATTACCAAAATCGGCAATGATATTGCTTTATTTCCTTTATCCCCTTCACTTTGTGATATTTCACTAGAAAACAATTATATTAAATTCTTCTTTAACGGTAATGAAGTAGATTATAATGAAATCATCCATATTAAAAACATTGTACCAAACGAAACTAATATAATTAGGTTACTTAAGGGTGATAGTTTACTAAAAAACATTATAGACGTTATTAGGTTAGATAATACTATAATTCGTATGAGTTTGGTTAATTTCTCTTTTAACAATTCTACAATCGTAGCAAGTTTTAAAAATGGTGTTGATGTTAGTGATACCGTTGTAAAGTCACTTGAGCAAGCAATAAGAAACGAATTAAACAGAAACGGAAGAATTAACTTTTTAATTTCCCCACTTGAGCTTGATGTACACGAGTTTAAATCTGATTCTGAAATTTCGTTTATTCAAACAATGAGAGAAAACGCAATAAAAATATTGTCCGTTCTAAGAGTTCCCCCCATTGTTTTAGGTTTTGGTGATGCAGGTAATTACGTAAACAGAAAAGAGCAGTTAAAAAGTTTCTACGAGAATGCAGTTTTTAATATCTGTTCTCTCATTGAAAGTTCTTTCTTAAAAAGGGGTATAGAAATAAGGTTTAACAGAAATAACGTTTTAATACTTCAGGAGAGTTTAAACGAAAAAGTAAACACGTTAAACGGGCTTATTTTGGCCGGTTATTCGTTATCACAAGCAGCCGAAATGTTAGGGTTACCACTTCCTAAATTTCTAACAAGAAATGAAGATAACGAAAACAACAATAATAACGAAAATAACAATAATGGCCAAAACTTCGAAAATGACAAAACAAACAATAACGAAAACATAATAAAGACAGTAGGTAATTATTCCTTTTCCATCCCCAGAGACTACATAATTTTGGGTAACGAGATTAAAGTTAAATTTATTTCTAAGTTTATGGAGTTCTTCAAGAAGTTCAAAAGTTTTATTGTAAATATCCTGACTACAAACAGAAATTTATTTAAAGATGAGTTTGAAAAAGCAATACTGAAAAGTGTTGAAGATGGTAATTTTATAGAAGCGGATAACATCCTAAGCAATTTCATAGAAATGGCAAACGATAATTTAAAAAAGTATTCTGGTAAATCATTCGAAGAAATGGTAAATAAATTTGATGATATCGTAAAATTGCAGTTAAACAGTGATTTTTTAAAGGATGTTATAAAAATGGAGGTAGTTAGCAGACACGCAAACAAAATAACAAGAATAAACGAAACTATAAGAAACCAAATAAGAGAGGTTTTACTTGAAGGTATTCAATTAGGTACTTCTACGATTGAAGTTGCAGATAAAATAAAAGAAACTTTTAATATGCAAAGAAGTAGAGCCAATACAATAGCAAGGACTGAAGTAAATTCGATTTTAAACGATTACAGTTTTGCGAATGCCGAAAGTATAGGACTAACTAAAAAAATTTGGTTAACAGCACACGATGAAGTAGTAAGACCTACACACGCAGAAATAGATTTTTACGAAGTTAACATATTGGAGCCTTTCCCTAATAAATTAATGTATCCTGGAGATATCAACGGGGAAGCTTCCGAAGTTATAAATTGTAGATGTACCTTAATGTTTAAATAAACTACGTTTTTATTTTGGGGGTTAGGTATGAAGTTAAACAAAGAAGGTTTTAAGTTTGCTAAGGAGTTAATAGAAAAAGGAGAATGGAAACAATCTGAGGAATGGGAGCCACCAACACCAGAAGAAGAAAATGAATACATAGAAAAACACGGGTTTGAGGAGTTCGGTAAATGGCACTTAGGAATAAGAGAAGAAGCAAACGAAGAAACTAAACAAAGGTACGCATTCATCTTTACAAGTGACTTTAAAAAAGTTGACAGGAGGGGACTAATCGCAATTAGACAAAGAGCTGCACAGTTTGGATATGAAGAAATTTTTGATGCGGCCGGTGATTTACTTGAGTTAATCGATGGAGGTAAAAAATCATTTATAGCGTACATTAAAAAAGATGTTGATAATTCTACCAGTAACAAAGAAAACGAAAAAGAATACTGGTTCGTTTTAACTAATGACAAAGTTGACAGGGTTGGGGATGTTGTTAAAATCGAAGGTATCATTATAGATAACTTTATAAATAATCCAGTTGTATTATTTTCGCATGACCAAAGCAAGCCTATCGGTGTAGTTACCAAAATAGAGAAGAAAGAAAATAGCTTAATTATTGCTATAAGGTTTGCTAAAAATGATGATTTTAGTAGGAAAATTGAAAATCTTGTAAATGAAGGTATTTTAAGAGCCGTATCAATCGGATTTCTACCAATCGAAAAAACACCTAACGAATTTGGAGGATTCAATATTGAAAAATGTGAGTTGTTGGAGGTTTCAATTGTATCAGTTCCAGCAAATCCTTACGCATTGCTAATGAAATATTTAAACGATGTTGATATAAAAAATATTGAGGTTAAAAAAGATGTTAAAAGTAATGTTGAAAATTCTGAAAAGAAAAACATAAATTCAATTGTTTTAGGTAATGACAAAGGTGAGCGGTTGCTACCTTTGTTGGAAAAACTAAAACAATTGAATGAATCCATAAAAAAAATAAAGGAGGTATAAAATGAAAGATTTTGAAGTTTATAACGAAATAGAAAAAGAGATAAAAAATATTTCTTCTTCTTTGGAAGAATTCGCAACAACAAAAAAAGAAGTTGAAAAACTAAAAGAAGAATTGTTTACCATAAAAATGCTACAAAATAACAAAGTAGTAAAAGATGCTAAAAAGGAAATGCTAGAATACTTTAAGAAAGCAATTACAACATCATCAAACGCACAGTATACTATTCCAGTTGAGGTAGTTAGTCAGGTACAAATGCTTACTAACGTTTACGGGTTTGCTAGAAGGATAAGTAACGTTATAACGGTTGGAAGTAATACCGTTAAGGTTCCAGTTGAAAGTGATGTCTCCGTATACTGGACAGATGAAGGTACAGATATCCAAGAAACTAATCAAATATTTTCAACAGGATTAAACATAACTACCAAAAAATTAGCAGGTTATGTTGAATTGTCAAAAGAGCTTGTAAAATATTCAAACGTTAATCTGATTGACTACATTCTAACAGTATTTTCTAAAAAAATAGCGTTTGAAGAAGATAAAACTTTCTTACTTGGTTCCGGTTCTCTGTTTACTGGAATTCGTGACCTTACACCTTCCACAGTTAAGGTTAGCAATGCAACAGATTACCAAAATGTGACAATCGAAGAAATTATAGAATTAACGGGACTAGTTGACCAATCCGTTTACGAAAGTGAAGAAGCGGTGTTTATAATGAGCCACTTACTTTATAATTCCTTGCTTACGAAAAAATCTACAACAGGCGAGTATATTTCATATACGTTTATTGATCCTTCGCAAAGGACAATCTTAGGTCGTAAGGTAATACTAACTAATATAATGCCTACTACTGGGGTAGTTGCTATTTTCGGAGATTTCAAACAATCTAACATATTTGCAGTATCCGAAGAAATGACTTTAGAAACATCTACCGACTACGGATTTAGAAGGGATGTAGTTTCCGTAAAGATAACAGAAAGAATTTCACCAGTTAATGTTGGATTACTTAGCGGATTCACTTACTTAAGATTAGCACAATCTTCAAATTAGCACAATCTTCTTAAATGTTTGGTGATGTATGAGGTACAGAGTTAGATTTAATTTAAATGTAGTTTACGGAAATACCGAGTACAAGAATGGAAATGAATACGTTATAGATAAAAACACACTTGAAGCGTTAAGGTTTGCGGTTGTATTGCTTGAAGAGGTAAAGGAAAACGAAAGTAAAGAGAATAAAGAAGGTTTTGAGTTTGAGAAGAAAGAAAATAGGTTAAAAGTTAATAAAAAATAAGGGGGAGCAAATCCCCCATTTTAATGGGTTTTGTTATGCTTACATTGGAGTACGTTAAAAGATACTTAAACATAACTACAAACGACTACGATACCTTTTTAACTGGGTTAATAGATGCTATTGTTAGTGAGTTTAGTTTTCTTAACAGAAGACAAAGGCGGGTAATTTCGAAAATCAATTATTTAAGTGAGTTAGTAGGTTATTCAATCCTTAGAAATAACGTTAAAATTCATTCTATTACTTCGGTAAAGGTTACAAAAGATTTAATTAATTTTAAGGAGTTTAACGATTACAATTTAAGAAAAAACGTTATTTATTTGAATAATTGTTTTGATTATGATTTTGTTGAGGTTGTTTTGGAAAGAGGATACACACAAACAGAGCCAAACAGAGAAATATTATTAAAACTTGCGGAAATTGTAGCTTTAGAGTTTAAGAAATCTTTTCAAGCAGATGGGGCTATATTCTATAGCGGTAGACAGGTAGGGGATTTTAGTTTTAACTACTACACCAATCCAGACGAAACAATAAAAAAACTAAAAAGAGAAATAAGGTTAATGACTTATTCACCAGATGAAATACATGAGGAGGATATATAAGAATGGTAAAAACTAAGTTTAAAGTACTTTTAAATCATATATCTAACTTTTTAACTTCGTACACTAAAGCAAACTTTACTAACTTCATGAGGGTAAGGACTGGAAGACTAAGAAACAGTATAGCGGCAATTGTTGAAGATGATAAAGTTTTATTTGGTGCTGGTGTAGTTTATGCTAGAATACAGGAATTAGGAGGTAAAATAAGACCAGTAAGAGCTAGGAGGTTATGGATACCTACACAGTTTAACAAAACACCGGCAGGAGTTATTAGGTACAAGCCTAGAGATATATTTAACGAAGGTTTTATAAGGAATGATACATTTTACTGGGTTAACGATAAAAAAATAATACCTATGTTTAACTTAAGACACGAAACTAACATAAGGAGTAAAAAATTCATGGAAAACAGTATAAAGGTTTTAAACGAAAGAATAACTGAAATAGTTGATAAATTTGAGAGAGGGGAAAATATTTTTGGTAAAATTTTGGAAGAGGTTAAAAATGTTAAGAAGGGTTGACGTTGAAAACTACATAATTTCGAAAGTTTCCGAGTTTAACGAGAATATAAAGGTTATCAATCCTAACAAACTTGAAAACGTTGATTATTCTAGTTTGGTTTACGTTACCGATACTGACAGTATTGTAGTTAACGATAATTCTGGGATAGGTAGTTTTAGCGTTTTCTTACAGGTTAAAAACTTTAACGAGCTTGAAAACAAAATAAAATTTATTTCAAAAATCCTACACAAGAAAAATATTAATAACGTTGTTTTATTAGTTGAAAGGATTGAAATAAGAGCAAATAACAATATTTATGTAGCGGAATTTAGAATAAATTACGTTTGTAAGTTGTTTTAATTTTTTAAAGGAGGTAAGTTATGGCAAATGTTTTAACAGGAGCGTACAGAATTTTTATAAGAGACGTAGCGTTTACAGGTGCGCAGATTGATAACGCAATACAGACTGGCAAAATTCCAAGCACTAACTGGAAACAAATATTTACAAACGGAGATGTAACAGTAAAATTTTCAAGGGAAATACTGGACTTACAAACTTCACAAGAAGGAGTAGTAAAAAGTATAATTTCTACACACGATACTATAGAAATTGAGGTACCTTTTGCAGATATTAGCAAAGAAACGATTATAAAATATTGTATGATTAATCCAGTTGATGTAACAGATGCAAATTTTAAGCCTTTGAAAGGTTCGTACAGAGGTGCAGACTTGTCAAGTAACGCTAAGCCTTTGCTAATTTATCATATTTCCTACGATCCAGACAATGACGGAGACACGCCAAAGCTTGGTACTGGTTCCGATCCCCAAGCATTATTGTTTTTCTCGGTTGTCAATACTTCGGGTATTGAATTAACATATTCACCAGATGCCCAACAAGTTTTAAAAGTTACGTTTAAAGCTCTAAGCGTAAAAGGTACTACCAAAACAGGTGCCGGAGTTTTTGGATTGCTAACTGCCGAAGATTAACGTAAATACAAACTTCACTAAGTTAACATAACTTTAAAAAATAGTTTTGAAAATAGTAAAGGCGTTAAGTAGATTTTAAGTATAGAAATTTGAAATGATGGAATTTATAAAGAAGGTTAAGGAGGTAGAAATAAACGGTGTTAGTGTGGTTATAAGGAGGAGGGAGGTACCATTATTCTATTTATTGCTTATTTACATTCATAGGATGCAGAAGGAACCGAAAAATTTTGAAATAGTTAAAAGTATTGTAAAAGAGTTTTACAGTATTAAGGTTACGGGGTTAAATTCTTTGTTGTACAAGGTTGGAATTAAGAAGTTTAAAGATTTGGAAATACTGGAGATTGTTAGTGAGGTAATCGAGTTTAATACGGTTAAATCAAAATCGTTTGACCGTACTTCGATACCTTCCGAAAACGAAATAAACAACAGGTTTTATTATATGATAACGCAGATAATGTTTTACACTTCCATGAGTTTAGAAGAAATTTTGAACTTGGATTATGTTACACTTCATATAATTTTCAATAATTTAAGGTTTTTGAGGTATAACAATGCGGTAGATGTAGCTTTTTCTTACGATTTGAAAAGTTTTAAAAGGTTGTTACAAATATGAGAAAATTAGAGGTTGTTTATGAAATAGTAGCAAAGACAGAAAAACTTGAAGCATCGATTAACAAAATCAAAAACGATTTTAATAAAGTTAGTGAAAACGTTAGTAATGTAAAAAGTAGTTTTGAGAAGTTGGGAAGTGTTATAGCTAAGGTGGGGGTTGCATTTGCTGGAGTTATTGCGGCTTTCCAATCGATTAAATCCGGTGTTGAAAGTTTAATAAATGTTAAAAGGCTTGAAGTTGCTTTGAGAAATTCGGGAGTTGAAGCTTCTAAACTTTCGCAAGCACTGGAAGAACTAAAGAAACAAGCTGAAGAATTAAGTAACGTTACGGGTGTTGATGATGATGATATTATAAAAATGCAACAGTTAGGAATACAAGCGGGATTAACTACAGAACAAACTAAAAAGATGGTTGAGATTGCTTTAGATGTTAGCAAGGCTTTTGGGTTAGATTTAAATACGGCAATGATTCAAACGATTAGAACATTTCAAGCAGGTGAAAGTACTTTAACGAGGTACGATGCTAGATTGAAATCACTTATTCAAAGCGGAGCATCGAACGCAGAAATTGCTAAGTACCTAGCAAGTACATACGGCGGAATGGCCAAAGAAGTTGGTAAATTGGATATAGTTAATAAATTTCTTACACAGTTTAAAAACTTAATTGAAGAATTAATTATTACAATCTATCCATTATTTAACGTTATTAGTGAGGGAATAACAAAAATTTTAAGGTTTTTACAATTGGGAATAAGGAAAACGGCTGAATTTTTCGAAACTTACGAGTACAGAAGTAAAAAATCAAGACTTGAAGCAATAGAAAAGGAAATAAAAGATACCTTAAGACTTTATAAGGTTTATGAACTACTTGAACGCAAGGGGTGGGATTTAAAAAGTATTTTACAGAGTGTTGTCACTGAAGGAGGAAGGAGAGCGATAATAAGTAGTATTAACAGAATAATAGACACTGAGGCAAGTAAAACACAGGTTGAATATTTGCAAAAGTTAATTAATTTGTTAGGAGAGTATAGGCAAGCGTACGAAGAGTTTAGAGCTGAGGAAGCAAAACTAAAAAGGAAAGAGACAAAGGAGACTGGACCAGTTGCCGATGTAGAAGATTATACTAAAGTTTTGGGGAAGGTTAAAAGAGAGTTAGAAGGTGAGAAAAAAACAGAAGAAAGTATTTACGAAAGAATAAAAAGAAAAATAGAAATTGTACAATCTCTTTTGAATTTAGAGAAGAGTAGAGGAGAAGTAAACAAGGAAAATTTAGAGTACTTGAAAGAACAAGTAAACGAAATCGGTAATTTAAAAATTCTAGGTAAATCTTTAAATGAGCTATTAAATTCTAACTTAGAGAGTTTAGCAAATACTAAAGGTTTGACAGAAGAGCAAAAAAAAGACTTGTTGAATATCCTTACTTCGTTTAAGGAGTTACTGAAAGGGGTTGATAATCTTAGCGAAAAAATAGAAGATGTTAGCGAAGATTCAAAAGACTGGCGAGATGATGTTGATGAGGTTGTTAATTCGTTTTCTAAGGCGGTTATAGAGATTTCAAGAGTTGCTGACATTTCAAGCGAAATAACAAAAAATTTTATAGAACTTGCTGAGTACGTTACGAATTTAACAATAGAAATAACTAGAGTAGTTGAGAAACAAAAGGAAATTAACAAGGAAACGAAGAACACGAGTAAAGGAATATCTGACTGGGTTTTAATTTTATCGACGCAAGGGGTGGCGGCTATTGTCAAAATCGTTGAAATTGCTAGTGATATCGTTAAAGTATTTTCTTACCATAGTGAGGACGTAAGTAAGTTATTTAGTAGTTATGAAAAATTGTCAATGATGTTAGACGGTATAAAAAGACAGTATGAAGTTATTGTAACGTTTTCCGAGAGGTTTATAAAGTTTAGCAAAGAGTATAACGATGCTGAAAGACAAAGAATTGAAAACTTAAAAGAACAGTTTAACATTCTTTCAAGAATGCTTAACTTAACTAATGATTATAACAATGTTAATATTAATGTGGTTAATGCAAAACTGAAGGAGTTACAAACTGAAAGGGAAAGACTTGAGACAATGCGGAGGACCTTAGAAAACTTAAAAGGTGTTTCTAGTACGTTTTTAGGTATTAACGTTATTTCAAAAGATGCTTGGAATAATTTTGCTGGTATAGTGAACGAGTTATATAGAATGGGGAAAATAACATCTGAGCAAAAGGAGAAATTCTTAGATAACTTTAATGTGGCTGAAGACATTAAAACAGTTTTGGAGAAAGTTAATAACTTGATTTCTGAAAATTCTAGTATGGTTGATAAAGTTAATGAGTATGTAAAAATTTCTAATGAGTTAAGTAAATACGGCTTAGAATACCAAATATCATTTAACGAGTACCAATTGCAAATTTTAGAACAGGAAGAAAGAATAAACGAATTAAAAGAAATATCAAACGAAAGAACAATAAAAAAGCAGATTGAAATTTTACAGAAGTTAAAAGAGTTGTACGCAAAACAAAACGATACACTGAAAATAAACGAGATTGAAATAAAGATTTTGGAAAAACAGAAACAATTACAAAAGGAAATAAATAAAACGTTGGATGAGAGACTTGACAAAATAAAAGAGCTTATTGGCTTAGGTAAAATAGATATAGAAAATTACAGAGATGTTGCAAAAATTGCTAAAGAGTTAAAAAATATGGGTGTTAGTGGTATGGATGTGGTTTTGAGTTTGCAAAAATTAGGAGTTAAGGGAGTATTTCCAGAGTTTGCTTTTTCCAATAAGGAAGTAAACGTAAAAGGTGGTAATAATATATTTTATGTAAATGCGTACACACAACAAGAATTATTTTATTCAATGCTTAGCAGGTTTTCTGAACTTTTTAAGTTTGGTAGGAGGTGGTAGATGAAAACAGGTTATTTTAAGTACAGTACTATTAACTTTGATGATTTGCTAATAAGTAACAAACTTGATTTTGAAATAACTAAGGAAAAACTACAAGATATTTTGAATTATTTACTTACCGTTTTACCGAATAGAATTATTAGGTATGTATCTCCAGGGGGAAGCAGTAGTGGGGACGGTAGTAGCTCAAATCCGTTTAGAACACTTAAGCAAGCGGCTACTTGGGCAAATACTTTTAACCGAAATGTAATTTTGTTAAGGTTACCGGGTGATGATGGTGTAGTAATGGCAACAAATGAACCGAACACAAATACAATAAACCTTAACAGACTTTACGTAATTGGTGGATGGTGGGGATCTATGGGGAGTAATTATGCTATTTGCGTTGATAATAGAAAATCCAAATACAATTTTGTAGATTGGCAAAATGGTATAATAATTCGAAACATTCAAAATTTATGTTTCTTTTGTAATACGTTTTTAAACTTTGTGAGTGATCACCATTACAATATTAACATAACTACGAACAATAACAGAATAACGAACTACAGTAGTGAACTTTACGAAATTATGTATACTAAAATTAGACATGTAAGCATTGGAGGTTATTATTTTGATTGTACTAGTGGGAGCCTTTCAATGTATAAATGTTTATATGAATATGAGGGTTAGCAATATGATACATTTTGAGAGTTGTATATTTAGGATATATAACACATATCAAGCGTTAAGTATAAATCCTTCTGAATCTTCAAGGTTTGCATGGGTTGAAATTGTTAGAACTAGCGTTTATCAACAGTTGTACCGTTACGTAGTTAAAGAAAATGGGTTACATGTTGAAAGTAAAGACGTTAATAATTTTAATGAAGCTAACAGAATAGCAGATTTAAGAGTAAGAAAATATATAGGTTTGTATGAAGAGGTTTTTACAAAGTTTGCTATACTACCAGAGTTTTTTAATCAAAATAAAATTATGAATTGTGATATTGCTTTGAGATTTCAAAAAAGAACGGTAGGGCTATCTTACGAAAACGTATTAAACTACGTTATTACCTTAAAACGTGAGTACTACAATGAAGAACTAGATTTAAATAATAAAACGGTTTACGTTATTGATAGAGATGAGGATTTTAGCGATTTCTTAGGTAAACAAATAAACGAAATAAACACAAACATAAACGAAAATGTGTTATTGCTGGTATATAACGAAAACGCAACAAATGAGAAATATAAAGTTTTTGAGGTTTACAATTCAAAAATTGTAGATACTATTTTTAACGATAGTAACAATTATACGGGTTACGTTATTGTAAAGGTTTTTCAATTGATGGTGATTGATGAGGTTAGCGATATAGTTAAGTACGGGGATTATTCAATTGAAGGACAGATAATTTTAAGAAATCTTGACAATGAAATAATAAAAAGGTAATATATATACGAGAGGGTGAGAATGGTAATATACGGGTTAAATCCGTTTGAACTTAAGTTTTACCAATCTTTGAACTTATCAAGTGCAAATACTGAAATGGATAATATAAGAGCGTTAGCATCGCAGAAAATGAAAAATGTTGATTTGCCTCAAGTACTATCAAAAGAAAATGCTTATTTGCTAAACGAGAAAACAGGTAAAACTTTTTCAATATCGGAGTATAAAAAAATCCAATACACTGGAAAACTAACATTAAGAGGGGAGAACTTTTCCGTAACAGTAAACAGACACGGAGAAGATGAAATAAATGAGTATGTTGATTTTAAGGCTTTTGACGTTTTAAGTGCTATATACATGGCTAAATTCAAATTTGCTACTAAAAACGCAATTTCCTTTAATACGGTTAGGTACTTAGAACCTTTAACATTAATAAATAACAGGTATAAGACAGTATATTGTAAAAAGAATAACAATATTTACGAGTATGTGGCTTTATTGGATTTTTCCAAGATTAATTACGTTGTTAACTTCATTAATTCTTGTGAGAAATCAAATTATATAGTATTTAGGAATTTTGATATATTGAAATCGTTTGAAGGGTTTAGGTTTATCTATGATAAAAATAAGGTTTTTAGTGTTTGGGTTGTTAACGAGAATGAAGATACGTTTTTATCTGGCCAGGCGTACGGTGTACCTACGGCTATGGTTTCAAACTTAGGATATACGGAAAACATTTATAACGTTTTGTATAATTCTCCTTTTGCCTTTGATGCTGGTTTTAGGAAAGTAAAAATATTTAATATTGATGCCGTTTTAGTGGATAAGTTTAGAGATAGTTTTAACGTAAGTACTGGAGTAACTAGAACAGTAGTAGGGCAAAATCATTCCTACAGTTTATCAAACTACGGTGATAAAAATTTTATTGTACCGATTTATAATAGTGTAGAAAATATAAACGTTGTTGGTGGTATTGCTTTTAGGGAGAATGATTATGATGGTGTTGCTGGTATGGCTGGGGTTTACTTTTGGATTGATAGTAGTGCTAAAGTTGTTTTTGTTAGGAGCAAAGCTTCGAACTTTCAAACTACAATGAACTATATCATACTGAACTACGAAATTTTGAGAGAACCTGATTTTATTTATGAAGGTAGTATAAACTGGAGTTTTAAACAGTATGAGAAAATTTGTGACTTGTACGTACTACCGAAGTTTTTAAAGGTACTTGTTGGTGATGGTGCCGGTATATGGATACAAGATGATATTTCACATAACGAACACGTAGCAGTAGATAGAGCAAGTGCAGAAAATTACGGTTTCTTTTCGATGAGTTTTGAGAAAAAAATAATGTTGACTGAAGATAAGTACGAACTATACATAAGAAGGAATACGTATAATACTAGCCCTTTTAACATTAGGATGGTTAAAGTTTTAGCGTGGTACTAACATGGATGAAAGATTTGAGAGGTTTTTTAAAGACATATTGAGACATGAGGGGGGATATTCAAACGATAAGGACGATTTAGGAGGTGAAACTAAATACGGAATTTCAAAAAAATCTTATCCGCATCTTGATATAAAAAATTTAACAGTTGAACATGCTAAAGTGATATATTATTACGATTACTTCGTAAAAGGTAAGTTTGACGAAATCGCAAAAATTAGTTTTCAAGTTGCTTCGAAGGGGTGTGATATTGCTATAAATTGTGGTATTCATAAATCTCACGTTATTTTAGTTGATGCAATCAATGAATTTAAACCAGAGTACAAAATTTCAAAGATTGATACGGATTATTTACTTTTCTTACAAAAAATCGTATTAACTAGAAGGCTTAGCAGTTACATAGATGCAATAATAAAACATCAGACGAATTATTATATTTCGTTGGTTGAGAAGAATCCGAAGCTTAGTAAGTTTTTAAATGGTTGGTTGAAAAGAGCAAAATACAGAGGGGTTGAAGAGTATGGATAACTTTAGAGAGGTTGAAGAAATGAAAGAAGAAGAACTGTACAGTAAGCTAATTAAAGACATATACAAAGAAGTAAAAGAAATAAAATTCATGTTAATAGAGTTGAATAAGAAGGTTACGGAGTTGGAAGTAAAAGCTATTTACCATGAAAAAGAAATAGACGAAATAAAGAACAAAGGTAGACAATCGTTTTATTTAGTTATTTCTTCCGTTATTACTTTTATGATTTCGTTTATTTTGCTTGTAATAAATTTTATGGTGAAAAAATGAAAAAATTTCTAAGTAGAAAATTTATAGTTTTTGTGATTAATACAATATCAATTTTACTTTTAACCTACTTTCAAAGAGTTGAGGGGAGTTTTAGCGTTATTGCTATATTAATTAACGGGTTTATTTACGTTTTTGTTGAGGGTGTAATCGATTTAAGCAATCTGAAATTTATCAAACTAAATAACTTTGAAATTAAAACTAGAAAGTAGTTAAAATAATTTATATGTTTAGGTACATAGGTGGAAAGTATTTTACGAGTGATTGGATAATAAAACATTTTTGTGATCATTTTTGTTATGTTGAGGTTTTTGGTGGTGCTGGTTGGGTTTTAATCAATAAACCAATTTCTAAAGTTGAGGTGTACAATGATTTAAATGAAGATGTTTATAATGTTTTCTATTGCTTGAAGTACAAGAGGCAGGAACTAATGAGGTATTTAAAAAATACGGTTAGATCAAGAAAATTTTACGAATATTACAAAAACAAATTTATTAAAAGGGATTTTATTGATGATGTTGAAAGAGCTTACATATTCGTTTATTTAGCGTGTAATAGCTTTTCTGGTACGTTGTTAGGCGGTTTTAGTACAGGAGTTAGAGGAAAACAAGCAGGGGTTTTATCTTTTTTAAAAAAAGTTATAAAGTTAAGGGATAGGTTTAAAAATGTTACGTTGGAGTGTTTGGATTTTGAAGAAGTTATAAAAAGGTATGATAGTAAAGAAACTTTATTTTACGTTGATCCGCCTTATTTAGATACTGAACATTATTACAGTTTTGGAAATGTTAAGTTTACCATAGATGACCATTTTAGACTGGCAAATGTTTTAAAGAATATAAAAGGTAAGTTTTTACTTTCTTATTATGACCATCCATTTGTTGACGAAAATTACAAAGGTTTTAACATTGATAGAAAGGAAGTAGTAAAACTTTCTTGTGGGATAACAAGAAACAGAAAAGACGAGACAAAACCCAGAGGGGTAGAATTGTTGATTTATAATTACGATTTAGTAAATTATGAAGTAGAGGGGAAAAATGCAGGAGAAAAATACGAGTTTAAGCTTTTTTAAAATTCTTGTTGTTTTAAATACGTTGTTAACTACTTTGGTTTTAATTGTTTTGTTTGTTGTTTTAGGTTGTGAGGTTAAGAAAAGTGAAGAAGTTAAAAACGTTACAAGCAAGAAAGAAGAAGGAAAAAGTATAAAAGTTTATGAAAGGTACATATACAAGACTAATTATATTCAAGTTTTGAGTAATTCAAATGAAATTAATTTTATTTCTCAAATTGTTGTTGATAAGGTTACGGAGAAGATTATTGAGAAGGAAATAAGGAAGAATAACATTTTTTCGGTGTTTGTTGGTTTTGATAGTTATGGGGGGATGTATGGGTACAGGGTATTTTCTTTTGGTGGTATAGATTTTTACGGTGGTGTTGGTGGTAGTTTTTTGAGAGATTTAAGAGAATTTAAAATTTACGTTGTTGGTTTTGCTACGTTTTAATTATGGATGTTAGAACTTTTGAAATATTTTTATTTGAAGTTGCAAAAAAGTACAGTTTAGAACTTTTGAAAGAATATAAGTTTATTGAAAATAGACGGTTTAGGTTTGATTATGCTTTTACTGGTATTAAGTTAGCTTTAGAGATTGAAGGAGGTATTTACGTAGGTGGTAGGCATGTTAGAGGTGTAGGGTATACTAGGGATGTGGTTAAATATAATTACGCAATGGTAAGAAATTGGAAAGTTTTAAGAGTTACGACGGAGCAAATAAGAAAAAACAAACACGATAAAGAACCATTAACTTATTTTATTGAAAGAGTTATAAAACAATTGTTAAACGAGGTTTAGATTTTTTGTTTTAAGGTTTGTTTTTAAAACAAATTTTTAAAAACTTGTTTAGTTTTTTCAAAAAACTTAAAAGAGTTTGAAAAAATTTGAAGAAGTTTTGAAAGATTTTTTGAAATTTTTTAAGAAAAATTGGAAAATAAGAATAAAATTTTTTTTGAAGTTTTTAAAAACTTTTTGAAATTTTAAAAAAAGAATTTTAGGAATTTTTAAAGAGAAGTTTAAAATTTTTTAGTTAAAACTTCAAGTTTTTTGAAAAATTTAAGATGATTTAAAAAAATTCTTGTTACTTTTTAGGAGGATTTAAAAGAAGTTTGAAAAAAATTACGGAAAATTTAAAAAATACCGCAAAAATTGAAAAAAATCAATTTTTTATAACTTTTCTATAACTATAGTTAACTATAGTTAATATATATAACAGTTAATATATAACAGTTAATAATAGTTAGTTTATATAAGTTAAACAATTAATAATAACATTTATGAAAATAATAAATTTAGTTAGTTATTAACTATGTTAGTTATTAACTATGTTAGTTATTAGCTAAGTTAGTTAGTAATCTAGTTAGAGAGGTTTGAAATTTTGAAGGGGTTGAAGTGGAAGCTAAGAGACTTAAACAAAATTCAAACGAGACTTAACAAGGCTTAAACGGAATTTAAACGAAATTTTAAAATTTAACTTAAAAACGAAAATTTAAATTTAAGTTTTTTGAGAAAACAAGCGAAAATTTTAAAAACGAAAGTTAAAAAAACTTGACAATTTCATTTTTTTGAATTATAATATTATTGTAGAGAGGTGAAAGATGGTAGTAGTTGGGTGGGGGGTTAGAAAATTTTTAAAAAGCTTGACAAATTATATTTTGATTTGTTATAATTTTATTATAAAAGGAGGGTTGTATGAAAAGGAAAAAACTAATTATTAGCGATGATTTGAGAGAGGCTTTAAAGCCGGTTGATTATTTCCCTACTTCTCTTGAAGTTGTTACAATGTCACGAGACAAATCTCTAGATTTTGCAGTAATCCACCACAAAGGCAAAAAGTTTAAAACTTGGGTTAAGGCAAAAAAACACCTTAATTTTGCTTTAGTCCACCACAAAGACAAAGAGTTTAAAACTTGGATTAAAGTAAAGAAATACCATAACTTTGAAATTTTTACTATACCATCGATAACGTTAAACGAAATTAACTTCTATTATGAAAACAGGTTAAAACAGAAAATCGGAGGTATACAGGTTGATTTTTCCCTTAACAAGTACCTACAAATTGATTTAGGTTATAACGTTGTTGACAATTTTGGAAGCAAAAAACTTGCGTTTATTCATCTCAAAACACTAAACAATTTCCTTAAAAGAAAAAAGTACTTTCTTGATGCCAAAGAAATAAAATTTGTCAACTACCTTGGTGAAGCTTATATTTACGATGGTGACAGTAAAGCAGTTAAAAGATTAGTATTGTACCATATGATAGCCAGTAAATCCAAAGAAACAAGCGTGACTATTTACTCAAGGGACAGAATATCAGGAACCCTAGAAGGGGGGTTCTCTTGCTACTCCGTTGAAAATAGTTTATTCTCAAAAGGTGGTATATTGATAAAAAGAATTGCATATTTACATAACATACATGAGGAAATATTAAATAAGGTTGTTGAGATTTGCGAAGCTAGGAGAGCAAAAAAGTACAAAATAGATATAGTTATGAGGGATAAATTCGGTAAGGAAATCACGTACAACAATCCAACAATAAAGAAAATAAGTAAAGATATTATAAAAATCGAGAAAAACGAAGCTAAAAACTTCATAGACGAAAACGAGGAAATCTTAATAAATTCTGGTAAACTTTTTTATGAAAAGCTTGACAATTTATATTAAACTTTGTTATAATTTTTGTAAAAGGAGGGTTGTATGAGAGTTGCAAAAGTTACTTTAACAACAGATTTTCTGCCTTATGAGCAGAATTTTGGTAGCGAAATAATGAATTTTGAGCTTCCTTATACTGGGGAAGCTCAAAAGATTTTTACACATCTAAAAATTCACCAGGTTGGTAAAGTTGTTGATTTCGTTGAAAAGTTGAGAGAAGCAAGAGCTAAAATAATCGGTACAGAAATACCAAGAGACAGAATTTACGTTAAAATCAAGTTTATTGGTGATGTTCCAATAATTTGGAGAAATGGGAAAGAGTGGAAAATCGATAAAAGTAAGGACGTTATAACCAATATTGATTATGATTTGTTTTTTGAGTACGTTGAAGAGGTGCGAAGAATATCAATACATACTGGCCCAGATAATGAAGTTTTTAATGTTTATGTTTTTCTTACAGCTTCCGGCTTTTGGAAATCTTCACAAAGAGACTCGGCAATAGTTAGGACGGTAGAGAAATACGGAGAAAAAACAAGTATAAGACTAGAAACAGTTTTTGGCAGTTTTAGTTTTTACCTTAACGTTTTATATAGCGATGTTTACGATTTGGACGGTAACAAACTACCAAAAAAAATAGTATACATTTCCGGCGATAATTACGTAAATTTTTATAACTTCTTCCAGCATTTCGGTAGTAAAATTTTTGAATCTGAGCTCACTATTGATGAAATTTATAATTCCAAAGAGTACGAAGATACAATATTTAAGGCAGATGATTACAAAAATTTAAAAGTAACACCTGAATATACGCAAATATTACTGAAACTTAAGGAATCAAATTCTGAAGATTCTGAAGATTCAAATCCCTAGGGATTCAATCCCTGGGGACTCAATCCCTGGGGATTCAATCCCTTTTACTAGGGGGAAGTGTATGAGTAATATAAAAGAAAATTCAAATCTACCTTTTAACTACATAAATGAAGTACTTAGAAACGTTAAATTTTCGTTTGATGATTTTTTTATTCAAAAATACACGGACAAAAACGGTAAAACTAGAATAGTAGCAGACATAACAAGAAACGGAATTTTAAAAATCTTATCACACATACCAGAATATACACTCAAAACAGTAAACAAGGAAATTAAAGAAGTTAATGGCGAGGTATTGTTTATAACCGAGGTTGAATTTAAGACAGGTGGCAGGGTTACTTCTGGAATTGGTATAGCTTCAATAAAAGAAATACAGAAAAAAGGCGAAAACGTAAGACAGTACCACGATGCTTTTACCTTAGCAGAAACTAGAGCAATGAAAAGAGCAGTAGAAACTGGACTCGGTACAACAATTATAAACGAATGGGCCAAAAGATTATTTGACAAACCAAATTATAAACAAGATTTTAATCAAAACAAACAAGAAACACAAAATAAACAAGAATATAAAAACGAATATAAACAAAGGTACCAAAATGAAGAAAATAAAAAAATGTAAACGTTTAAAGTTAGTTAGAAGTGTTGAAAGTTGTTCATTTTTTTGTTATAATTTTGTTTATGGAGGGTTAACATGAAAGATAATTATAGACTTGTTGAAAAAATAAGAAAGTACCTGATTGAGTACATTAGAAATAATTCTACTTTAAATAAGGATTTGGCCGAATACTTCGCAGATAGTGTACTGGATTACGTTGATGATATTTTAATAAACCTAGCAGCATCTATAAAAAACTACATCGGTGAGGCGTTAGGTGCAAGTGGTAACGATTTAAACGAAAATTATACAGATGTTAACGATTTTAGTAGTTTAAACCTAGATGAAGAAAAAAAAAATAGCTACGTTATTATCCCAGTTGAAAAATTGCCGTTTAGATATAAGAGAAAACTAAAACAAAATAACCAAAATACAAATAATCAAAATAACATGAATAGCATTAGTACAATCCAAAATAATAACACTGAAAACGTTAATAATGTTGAAGATGTTAATAATGTTGAAAATGTTAAAGAAAATGTTAAAAAAAGTGTTCTTAACACTTCAAACAATGGTAATAATATGGACTATAGCAAACTTGAAGAAATCATTTCAAACGTTGTTAAACTTATTCAATCCAGAAACCAAGATAAAAGCGAATCACAAAACCAAAATAAAAATAATAACAGTAACGGAAGCAATAACAGCATAAACAACACAGAAAATAAAATAAACGTTGAGAATGTTAAAAAAAATGTTGAAAATGTTGAAAATGTTAAAAATACTGAAAACGTTGAAAATGTTGAAATCGTTAATAATCCTAAAGATACCGAAAAAGTTTATAACGCATTGAAAAATTTTAAATTAACTTCTAGCAATTTTGATAAAGATATTTCCATAATAAACACACTTTTAAAAGAATATCCAGCAGATACCATTATAAACGCATTACCTGATTTCGTTAAAATCGAAAATCCTTCATACAGAAATTTACCATCTCTC
>CALFVP010000146.1 GCA_937928175.1 uncultured bacterium
AATTTACCTACAGTGGAATATCTTTATTAGCTTACGCTGTTGATGGAAGTAACGTACAAAGAAGTAGTGAATCTATAGCTAGGTATGGTGGTTTTGAAGTTGTAAGTGACTTACATGCATTAGCTGAAGAAGTATCAAAAAGAGCTGTTGATCTTTTGTATGCAGAGCAAGTAACAGGTAGTAAGTATAACGTTATAATAGATCCTAGGCTAACTGGGGTTTTTGCTCACGAAGCATTTGGACACCTTTCTGAAGCAGATCACATTTACAGTAACCCAAAACTTGCTGAAGTTATGAAGATTGGTAGAAGGTTTGGACCAGAATTTCTAAACATAATTGACGATGGAAGCATAGAAGAATTTGTAGGATACACTCCCTACGATGATGAAGGAATACCTTCACAAAAAACTTACCTAATAAAAAACGGTTTACTTAACGCCAGGTTACATTCAAGATTAACATCAAAAGTTATGAATGAACCTCTTACTGGTAACGCAAGAGCAATATCTTACGAATATCCACCAATTGTAAGAATGACAAATACCTTTATTGACAATGGAGATACACCTCTAGAAAAGCTTTTTGAAATGCTAGATGATGGAATATACGTTATAGACTTCATGGGTGGACAAACAAACTTAGAAATGTTTACCTTTTCTGCCGCGTATGGATACAAAGTTGAAAATGGAAAACCAACAAAATTACTCAGAGACATAACACTAACAGGAAACGTTTTTGAAACACTAAACAACATAGTAGCAATTGGTAACGATTTAAAAATACATAGTACAATGGGTGGATGCGGTAAATCAAATCAATCACCTTTACCTGTTAGCGATGGTGGACCCCACATACTAGTCAAAGATGTACTTATAGGGGGTAAAGTGTAAATCTATGAAAGATAACCTAGAAAAAATCGTAAGCAAAGAAAAGATTCTCGTAAAAAAAGTAAACACTGTCATAGGAAACAATACAACGTTTAGAGGAAATTTTGTTGTAGATGGAGTTATCAGAATAGATGGAAATTATGAAGGAGATGTAAAATCAATTGATATGGTAATAGTAGGATCTACCGGTAAAGTTAAAGGAAACGTATACGGCAACAATGTTATAATTGGAGGCAAAATTAAAGGAAACGTGTTTGCTATAAATGAAATAATCCTCTTAAGCACTAGTTTAGTTTTGGGAAACTTATGCGCTCAAAAAATACTAATAGATGAAGGTGCTAGATTTAAAGGGAAATTCAGCAGAACAAGTGAAGAAGAAATGAATAAAATTTTCAATAGTGAGGTAAAACCTTACATAGAAGATGAAAAAAGCAAATGGAATTGGTAAACTTAACTTTTCCAAGACCTCATCTCTAGAACTTTTGTAGCTAAGGTTAGAGAAAGAAGTATAAACGATACAAAAAATACAACATCTTTGGTATCAATTATTCCAGTTAAGAAATTTGAGTAATGGTTCAAGAAAGATAATTCAGACAAAATATTTGACAGTACATCATCTGTAACAATACCACTTAGTACATCTATAAACCAAAGAAGAAAAATAATAGCAAATCCTATCATACCTGCAACCATCTGATTCTGAGAGAAAGAAGAAGCAAGCAACCCTATTGACAAAAACGTACTCATAGTAAGTATAAAACCAATATAACCCGAAATTATTGTACCATAATCTGGCTTACCATAAATCGACATTATCAAAACGTAAACAAACGTTAAAGTTAAACCACTTAAGAATATTACCAAACTCGCTAAATACTTACCTATTACTATGTGATAAAGTTTTACAGGTGAAGTTTTCAAAAGTTCGTAAGTTCCAACCTTTTTTTCTTCTGATAAAAGTCTCATTGTAAGCAAGGGTGAAATTAACATACCTGCAATTATCATGTTGTTAAGCACCCTACTCATGTCTGATATTCTTGTGTAAGAGACGTAAAAATGGAACAAATAGCCAGATATAACAAGAAACGAAAACATTGATATATAAGCAACTGGCGTTGTAAAGTAAACTATCAATTCTTTTCTCAAGATGTAAAGAATCTTTTTCATAGTTTTATACCATTTCTATTATCATTAAAACATCATCGGATTTTACAACTTCAGCATTGTTTTTGCATATTTTAACAACTTTACCAGATACAGATGATTTAATTTCGTTCATTACTTTCATTGCTTCAACTATACATAACGTCTGACCAGAATTTACATGATCACCCTCCTTAACAAACGGTTCAGATCCAGGTGCTGGAGACCTATAGAACGTACCTGTTATAGGAGATTTAACTTTATGATACCTTGTTTCATCATCAAATTCACTTTGAGTAGTTTCCTTTTGTGGTTGTTGTACGTGTTGAGTTTGTAAACTTTGTTGTAAACTTTGCTGTGTAGGTGTTGGAATAACAACACTCGAAGGAGAACTCAAAACATAACTATCCAAAGTCTTCTTATCGTTTTTCGAAAACTTTAATGAAAATTCTTTAGTATCTATAAAAAGTTCTTCTAAATTGTTTTCTTTGAAAATCTTTGCTAGTTCTTCTATTTGCTTTATAGGTAGTTTCTTAGATTCTTTACTCATAATCTACCCCTTTGCAAGAATAATAATAAACTCAACACTCTTTTTTCAAAATATTTTAGCATTCTTTCGTTCTTGTAATTATTCCTAATTATTCTTTATAATTTAAGAATATGAAGTACCTATCTCTAACTAAAACTAACTTAATATTCGGTCTTAAAGGTATTGAAGATAGTGTTGGAGTTTTCGATAATTTCAGAAAAATAGTAATATTGACAGGTAAAACTCATCTAAAGGTATCGGAAAACTACGAAAGAATTTTTAAATTCTTTTCATCTTTAGGAAAAGAATTTTTGTTTGTATCCGAAGTAACCCCTAACCCTACTACTGACCTAGTAGATAAATGTTTTGAACTTACAAAGGATTTTGAACCAGATGTGATAGTTGCAATAGGTGGTGGAAGTGTAATTGACACTGCTAAATTGCTTTCAGTGAAAATAGTATATCCTAACATTGAAGTATGGGAATACGTAGAAGGTTTTAGAATTGCAGAAAAATCTATTCCTGTTATTTCCATTCCGACTACATCAGGTACAGGAAGCGAAGTTAACAGAATTGCTGTTATCACCAACACTAAAAAAATTCAGAAGAGATCAGTAAAAATGGATGTGCTTTACCCTTACTTTTCTTTACTCATTCCTTCAATGACTCTAACGTTAAATAAATTTCTAACATCCACCACAGCCATAGATGCTCTATCTCATGCAATTGAATCGCTAGTTAGTAGGAAATCAACATTCATAACCCAAGCGTTAGCAGAAAAAAGTATAAAAATAATAATCGAAAACATATTTAGGGCTTACAACGACGGATCTAACCTGGAAGTTAGAGAGAATTTACAGTACGCATCAGTTTTATCCGGTATTGCTATAGATATAAGTGGAGTTGGACTTATGCATGCATTAGAACACCCCATAACTGCGAGATTTCCTCACATCTCACATGGTCAAGGACTAGCTATACTCATCAAAAAAGTAATTGAACACAGTTTCATGTTTTCCGTTGAAAAGTACAGAATAGTAGCCGAAGCTATGGGAATAAGAACAAGAGGAAACAGTGATTTCTCAATATTACATTCCATGCTCGATGCCTTTGAATACTTAATTTCATACCTAAACTTAAATAAAAAATTATCTGACTTAGGAGTAGAAAAATCAGACATCAAATACCTAGCAGATGACGTTGTTTCTTACATGACAACATCTTTACAAAATTCCCCCTATACTCCCACAAAAGATAGTATAGAAAAAATTTATAGAGAAATACTCTAGTACAAAAAATTATCTCCTTTGAAACAATAAAAAAAACTTATTTATAATAGAAAATGTGAAAATAAGGACAATTGAACTAAAAAACTTTGGTTCTCACAAGTTTACAAAAATTGATCTAGAATCTTCAAATCTAAACGATTCTCCTATTGTAATAATAACGGGTGACACTGGTTCAGGGAAAAGTACAATAATAGATGCTTTAGTATTCGCACTTTACAAAAATATGTTTCGCTACACAGTAAAAGAAATTGAATCATTAAGGTTTTACGATGCTAACGAAGATGAAGAAACTTACGTAAAAATAGAGTTTGACACTCAAGAAAAAGAAAACGTACACAAATACTCAATAAAAAGAACCATAAAGTTTTCAGAAAAAAGAGATTACCCAATAGAAATTGAAAAAGATGGTAAAAGAATATCTGCAAGCAAACAAGAATTAGACGAAAAAATAGAAAAAGAAATAATTAAATGCAATTACAAACTGTTTACAAGATCCATAGTTCTACCTCAAGGTCAATTTTCAGCATTACTAAAAACAGATAAACCCGAAGAAAGAAGAGAAATACTAAAAAAGATTTTCCCAGAAACTCAAATATACGAATACATAAAAGATGAAATAAACAACAGATTATCAGAAATAGAAAGAAAAAAAGAAAAACAAGAAGGAGAAAAAGAAATTATCTCAAAACAACTTAACGAAACAAAAAACTCGTTATCATCACTAATAGATAAACTCAACCTTAAAATTAACACAACCACACCTCAAGAAACAGAAATAAATACATCCATAATACAACTACAAAAAGAGAAAGAAGACTTAGAAAAACAAAGAAATGAAATTATAACAAAAGTAGAAAAACTACGCAAAACCCTAGAAAAAATAGAAGAA
>CALFVP010000147.1 GCA_937928175.1 uncultured bacterium
CCTAAAAAAGTGCTTTTGGTACATTGATGCAAGCTTATCTGAGCTATTATATCCGATAGATACCTCGATAACATATCTTGGTGTCACAGGTACAGATGGTAAGACAACTACCAGCTTCTATATCTATGAGATATCTAAGGCTTGTGGTTACAATCCATTATTAATTACTACAATAGGAATCAAATATAAAGATAAGTACAAAAAGTTTAAGAATAAAAGTTATTCTTTTTTAGCCTATTCTATTAAGTCGTTCTATAGGAATCTCACTAACAGAAAATTCCTTGATGCCATTAAATGTATATTACTGTTAGATAGGGCTGGTTATAGACAGAATGTGGAAACCCACAGAACAACCCCTTTATCATCAGAGATACGCAGGTTGATACGTAAATACACTAGAAAAGGAGCAAACTTAATAATACTGGAATGTACTTCTCATGCCATAGATCAGTACAGACTAAAAGGCATAGTATTTGATTCCGTAGTATTTACAAACGTTACAAAGGAACATCTGGACTATCATCTTACTTGGGAGAACTACATAAATACAAAACTAAAACTAGTAAAACAACTCAAATCGTATGGAACCATTGCAGTAAACAGAGATGACGAAAACTCTTACAGATACATTAAGGAGAATATTTCCAGGTATGGGAATAAAATTGTCTTAGTGGAATATTACATAAAGGAGTATAAATCAATAAATTTGAATAACTTTTTTGTCAATGTTTCCCGTAATCAAGAAAAAATACAAGAAGTTTTTATTTCTAATCACAAAGGTAAAGAGTTCTACAGAGCAGGTATAAGCTTGATGGGAAGATACAATTTATATAATGCATTAGCTGCTATTTCTTGTTTTTTAGGTTTTAATCAGTCAAACATAGAAAACGCAGTCAGATCAGTGGAAAGATTAAACCATTTACCCGGAAGAATGGAAATTTTAAATAGAAATCCCAACATAATAGTAGACTTTGCACATACACCAAACGGTATGGAAAACTCACTATCATCAATAAGAGAGACAGCCAAAAGTAACAACGTTTGGGTTATCTTTGGATGCGCAGGGGAAAGATATAAGGAGAAAAGACCAGAAATGGGCAGGATATCAATAGAATATGCAGATAGAATAATATTGACCATAGAAGATCCCAGAACAGAGAATCAAACATTGATAAACAACCAAATCATTGAGGGAATAAAGGAATATATAACCAATAAAAGCTTAAAAAATGTCCAAATACTTGTATACCATGATAATCTTAGGATTAATCAAGATATTAGGCATAAGAAATTGGTTATCAGGTTTGACCAAAAGTCCATAGAAAATAGACGACAAGCCATAAGATTTGCTGTCCAAAATGCTGATAATAAAGATTACATTGTGATATTAGGTAAAGGTCATGAAAAAACAATGGCTATAGATAACGTAGAATACAAGTGGAGTGATAAAAAGGAGGTTATCAAAGCTCTTAAGGAGCTAGGGTATAAGAGAGACTAACAGGTGGAAAAATGAGTCATTCTCATCTTCTTTAAATACTGCCATTGTGTGTTCATTTTTGGGATGTTTTACTATCTCTAGTACTACGTATTCTGTATCAATCCTAGAAATTACATCCAAAATCTTTCTCGGGCTAAAGTAGGAACTAAAATCACCGTACTCCTCTAATACATCAATTTCTATACCGGTTTTGTACTCACCTACTTCGCTTCCTTTTGCACTCAATTGCAATAACTTCTCCCCTGCTACCTTTTTGAGCAATATACTGGATGATTCATCATTTTTTGCAAACACGCTTGACAGTCTCACAGAGTTAATAAATTCACTTGTGTTAACTCTACAGACCATAACTTTTTCCTCTGGCAAAAATGCTTTGTAGTCAGGGAATGTCCCACCAATAATACTAGATATCACCTCTAACTTACCGTTTCTAAAAATAACTTGGTTATTTTTAATAGACAAATAGCATTGTATAACGTCTTCATTTGTGTCGAGAGATAGACGAGAAATATTATCTAAAGCGTAGTGGGGTATTATCGGGGATAGCTTTTCAAAATCGGTAAGATTAGCCTTTATAGAGTACTTGGAAAGCCTATACCTGTCTGTTCCAACAATGTTTATACTATCTTCTTCTCTCTCAAACAAAGCTCCGGAAAAGACAGGCTGTGTTAATCCCGCTTTATCTATTGCAAAAAGCACTTTATCTAGACATTTAGAAAACTGGTGCTTATCAATCTCAAACATTAACTTTGTAAATTCATCAAACTTGGAAAATTCTGGGAACTCTTTGTATGGTATCGTTGAAAACTTAGAATAGACTTTATCTGTTTTTACGTGTAATTCATTATCCTTTAGGTGCAAAACTACATTATCGTCATTTAACAAGGATATAAACTCCATAAAAGTTCTAGCGAGTACTGTTGTGCTCCCTTCTTCAAGCACTTCTGCTCCGACTACCGTAACTATAGCCAAATCCAAATCTGTCGCAGAAAGTTTTAAGGTATTATTCTTAGCTTCTAAGGCTACATTCTTTAAAACGTCCATTATGGGTTTCGTAGAAACAGCCCTGCTAACAGCATTTAAAGCCTTCTGTAGGTGAGTACGAGAGATCTGGATGTTCATGCGGAAAATATAGCAAAATTGATAAATTATAAAAATATCAGAATGTGTGGATAGCACGTGTAAAAGCGTTGAAAAGTATGTGTAAATTTCTTCCTATTTTGTGGAAACAAACTAAATGCTTTATAGATTTAGATTTTACAACACTGTAAAGCTTAGAGTAGAAATTATAAAGGTAAATTAATGTGTGGAAAAATTTAGGACTCGTTTTAAATAAATTCACAAATTTTTGGATTTATACACATAGGACTGAATAGTCTAAATAGGTATAAAAGGTGAAATTTTCTTTTAAATTAAAGTGTTTAAAAGCTTAGTGATGATTTCCACGTTTTTTCCACAAACAAGGTATATTTATGTAGCTAACTTATTTGTAGATTTCCTCAAAAATGAGCTAGCCTTCTAAGGATACTAAATAATTAAACAATAATAACTTAGATAGAAAATTTGTCCTAAAAACATAAAGTGAAATTATTCATAAGAACATTTATCATTAGCTTGTGGCTGTACTGGATCGTCTATTAGATAGTATTGGAGCCTATACTGGAAAATTTATTTTTTTAAGATCTTTGCTCTATTCTTTTGGAGTTTCTTTGACACTCTATCTAATAAATTTAACTGCAGATACAAATTATCCCTATAAAAATTTTCTAATATTTTTTCTCTTCGCTTTTTTATTGTTGGAAAACCTATTCTCTTTTTTACTTATCAAAAAAAGATCTGGTAAAAAAATTAATTTTTGGAAGGTTTTTGATGATTTTCTTTTGTACTATTCTTATATATTTTTATCTTCTTTAAGTTTAGGTTTTTTATTCCTAGTATCCAGAAACTATATTTTAAACGTCTCAGTAAACGGGGTACTATTTTTAGTTTTGTTATTTTACATGTATTACTTGCATATTTACATCAGTGGCAAGCATATACCTAACAAAGGTGCTACTGATTTACTACTTATAGAAAACAGGTTTGACTTTCTAAAATTAGCTCTCAAATTTTACTGCTATTTTTCCTTAAACCTTACCATCCTATACTACTTTGCTAATGAAAACATTGGCTTGAGGGCAATGGTGCTTTTAAACTTTATTTCTAACCTATTAGTTTTTAGTCTACATTTGGTCAAAAAAAATCTAGCTTCTCCACTTAATCTACTAGTTTCTCTTACATTTTCCTTAATTTTGAGCACATTTGTTTACTTTACCCCGTATGTAAACTTAAACATGTATTTAGGTACATTGATAACCTACTTCTATTTATCCTTTTCCATTTATTATCACTTTATCAATCGTAATTTAACAAAAAGAATTTTCTTAGAATATTTGGTGATCTCTATTATAATTTCCTGGTTTTTGATATTTATTTAGGTGTGTTTCTAAGGATAAGTATAATAAGTTTTGTATTAAAGTTTTTATCTCTTTTTTTTGTAATTTATTGGTGTTATTTCCTTGTTGCAAGAGCTAATAGCGTAAACGCTTCTAGTTTTAAACACTCATTTAATGCAGTGTATGAAATCGACGATAACGGTCATACAAACGTAATGTATAGTATAAAAACCTTTAATAACACCGACACCGATTTTTTGAAAAGTATAAGGTTAGAGCTACCTTTTAAAGTAGATGGAGATATCAATTCTTATAATTCTCATACACCTATTGTCGTCAATAAATATCAGGAAGATAATTCTTTAAATTTATTGTATTTAGACATTGACTTTTTGGACCCTGTAATCGGTAAAGATAATTCGATGGAATGGTCTTTAAGTTTCCAGATAAGCAATATTATTAAGGAGCATGGTTCTCAAAAGGTGGTTATAATCCCAAAGTTTTTGGTAGATAACGTGGATTTAGATAATTCTATAAAGGTTAAGTTGCCTAAAAAAATAGGAAAAGTATCTTATGTTTATGGAGGAAAATTAGATGAATCGGATCAAAATTTTTACACCATAACCTCTGAGTATTCATCAATATATGATCACGAAGATTCTGGTGGAAAAAGTCTGATAGTTTTGATTGGGGATAAGGCTTTCTATCAAATGTCAATTAAAAATTCCGGTAACAATGAAAAGCTTTTATTGCCCATGGATAATCCCTATCAGAAAGCTTTTTATACGGACAACTTTTTTGATAAGACTTCATCTGTAGTCATAAATTATGATGAGTGGCATATAAATCTTGGAAAATACTTCTCCCAGACTAGTGATTTAAAAACAGCATATATAGTGAGTCAACTTGGTTATGACCGTATACGTCAACCAAACGGTAATAGATTTGTCTGTTCTCGAGACTTAATTTTGGATAGTAAAATCATTACATTTTTAGACTCTTTAAAGAGCGAAGAAAACTTAGATTTGTATGCAAAGTCTAAGAAGGTATACATATACCTATCGAGGTTTAGGGTACAAGATTTTGGAAACATCTATGAAGGAGACTTTAATAAAATTGCTAACCCTACTAGTGTGGAACTAAACGCCTTTGAACTTAACTTTCTGTACAGATACATGCTTTGCCTTTTAGGAATCAACACTCGTTTATCGTATGGTTATGTATTTCCAGTGCAGCCTTTGATAGGTTATACTGATGATGCTTATCAACATTCTTGGGTAGAAATTTGGGATGGTAGTCGATGGATTTTGGCCGATCCTTCATGGTACTTGTCTTCAAAAGACATCTATTTTGATAACAATAATTTTATCCATATTAAGTTTTTCCACTTATATGAGGCTAGTAACGATTTGATCGACGTATTTAGACAACAATATGGAAAATTGAGTGTAAAGGCTTTAAGTAGCTTACCTGCAGAAGCTGTCCGTGAGTTTAATTTTAACGATCTTGAATTTTCAATAGATCCCATCCTTAAAGATCGTAGATCTTATAGGGTTAGGTTAAGAAATAGTAGTAATCAATTTGTTTTTGTTAATAATATTAATTTTGATTGTTATATTTGCTACAAATTCCAATCGAGTTTAAATAGCAGTGATATAGTCGTTTTAAATCCTTTCTCGGAATTCTCTTTTTATTTAGAGGAAAAATATTTTTCTTTGATTCTTTTCAATGAGAATGTAAATTTAAGACTGGAAATTGATTATTCCACAGATCATCAGAACTTTAGAAAACATGAGACAAGCAGTAAGGTTACTTATTTCCAAAATGCAACAGTTATAAATCTTATTTTTGCTAACCTAGTTTCCACTCTGATTGGTTTATTTTATATCTTGTTTTTTGTCTTCAAAAAATTTGATTTTCAAGATACCAAAATCTGACACCCTTCCAGAATTGTTCTCAGAAATTTCTTTTCTGTATAAGTTTATAAACTCTAAGAACTTCTCAAAATCTAA
>CALFVP010000148.1 GCA_937928175.1 uncultured bacterium
TTTATAAGTTTTAGTTTTCCTAAAATAACTTCACCTGTTTTACCATCGATAGTTATCCAATCTTCTTCCTTGATTGTATAATTACCATCTTTGGTTTTTGCTATTTTGTTTTTTTCATCTACAATTAGGTCTTCACATCCTACAACGCATGGTTTACCCATACCTCTAGCAACAACTGCTGCATGTGAAGTTAATCCGCCTCTTGCTGTAAGTATTCCCTTTGATGCATGCATTCCTCCAACGTCTTCTGGTGAGGTTTCTGGTCTTAATAGTATTACTTCTTTTCCTTCTTTAGCTAGTTTTTCAGCATCCTTTGCAAAAAATACTACTTGTCCTGTTGCTGCTCCAGGTGATGCTGGAAGTCCTTTTGCTATAACTTTATCAGAGTATTTCTCAGATGGATCTATCATAGGATGCAATAATTGATCTATGTGTCCTGGTTGTACCCTTGTTATTGCTTCTTCTTCTGTTATTATACCTTCCTTTACTAAATCTACTGCTATTCTAACGGCAGCAAGTCCAGTTCTTTTAGCAGACCTTGTTTGTAGTAAGTAAAGTTTACCTCTTTCTACTGTAAATTCAATATCTTGGACATCTTTGTAATGTTTTTCTAGCAATTCTGCAACTTTTAGAAGTTGGTCGTATACCTCAGGTAATCTTCTTTTAAGCTCTTCTATCTTCATGGGTGTTCTTATTCCTGCAACAACATCTTCACCTTGTGCGTTAGGTAAAAATTCTGCATAGAACTCTTTTTCTCCTGTATTTGGATTCCTTGTAAACCCTACACCAGTTCCAGAATCTTCTCCCATGTTACCAAAAACCATTTCAACCACGTTAACTGCAGTTCCTAAAAGCCCCCTTATTTCGTTTATTTCTCTATACTTTATTGCCCTTTCGTTCATCCATGACTTAAACACTGCTTCTATTGCCATATCAAGCTGTTTTCTTGGATCTTGTGGAAACTCAAAACCGTGCTTCTTGTAAACTTCTTTGTACTTTTCTACTACTTCAATCAGATCTTCTGAAGATAGCTCACTGTCCCATTTCACATTCTTCTCTTTTTTCTTTTCTTCTAAAATGTGCTCAAACTCATTCTTTTCAATTCCTAAAACCACATCTCCAAACATCTGAATAAATCTTCTGTAGGCATCGTAAGCAAACCTTGGGTTGTTCGTTGATTTTGCTAATCCTTTAACACTTTCGTCGTTAAGACCCAAGTTAAGAATAGTATCCATCATACCTGGCATTGAAACTGCTGCTCCAGACCTAACAGAAACTAAAAGAGGGTTATTTAAATCACCAAACTTCTTACCTGTTGTATCTTCAAGCCTTTTAAGATGCATTTCAATTTCTTCTTTTAGTCCCTCAGGGTAAGTATGGTTGTTTTTGTAGTAATAATCACAAACTTCAGCTGAAATGGTAAAACCAGCAGGAACTGGTAACCCTATGTTTGTCATTTCTGCTAAACCTGCCCCTTTGCCACCAAGAATGTCTTTCATCTTACCAGTTCCTTCAGCTTTACCATTACCAAAAAAGTAAACATACTTCTTATTTTCCATAAAAACCTCCTGTCTAAAGTATATTTAAGGAATAATTTCATTAGCAATTTTTTAAACATCAAAACTTGAAATCACATTAAGAATTACTCAGTGTATAGTTAAATACCATTTCAATGAGTTTAGTATCAATAAAGTGTCCGCTTTTTCTGGCAATAAATTCACCAACTAGTCTGGGTGAAAATAAAGCAATAGCTCCAAGTAGATCCAAAACTTTGTGTCTAACATTCTCGTTTTGGTATCTATCTCCGTTAAGAGATTTCCCTTGGACTTTACTGTAGACATGTACATTTTCCATACTTGCGCCTAAAGCTAAACCAACATTCTTAAGTTTCTCTGAGTCTTCTATAAAACCAAAAGTTCTAGCTTTTGAAATTTCATTTTCGTAAGTTTCTTCGTTTATCTCCAACCTTATTTTTTCTTTACCTATAACTTCAAAATCTATCTCGTAGTCTACTATTAATCTGCTATTGGGTCTAACTATTAAGTACTGTTCTTCGTTTTTGTAAAAAGAAAATTCTTTGTCAATAAAAAAATATTCTTTTCTGGTACTTTGTTCAACTAAGCCAACTTCTTTTATTCTATCAACAAAAACTTTTGCACTACCATCCATTATAGGTATTTCCTTACCTTCTATGACTTTAATTAAAACATTGTCTATTCCCAATCCTAAAAATACAGAAAAAAGATGTTCAACAGTCATGATACTGTAATTGCCAAAGCATAAAGTTATGTTCTGAAGAGTATTACAAACGTTCTTAGGAGTAACATCAAAAACTTTTCCATCAATCTCAAACTTTATACCAGAGTTTTCATCTATAGGAAGAAGGTAAATAGCTGAGTATTCTCCAGAGTGTAGTCCAGTACCTTCAAAAAAGATAGATCTAGAAATAGTTCTTTGATACATTCAAAACTCCCGTAATATAATTATAAATTATTGCTCTAATTGTTTATAATTTAATTGATAAATTGGAGGGTATTATGAAAAATGTTGCTTTGTTATTGGTATCCATTTTTTTACTTTTTATTTTCACAGGATGTAAGTATCAAGAAAATGAGAGTGAAAAACTTGAAGAAAATATTAACTATCTACTTAGTCAGATCGTTGTTGAGCTTAAAGATACTAAGAAAATAAAGCTTTCACCGAGGACTTTTATAGAGCTTAACGCAATATTAATAGTTAGTAACTATCTCTGGACAAAAGAGCTTATTAAATCACAGACAAACTTTTCTTCTGAAATGCTAGAGGAGTATAGGAATACAAAGAAAGAACAGCTTTTATCTTCTTTCGGATTAACAGTTCAAGAGTTTGAAAACTATTCAATAAAAAACTATCAATTACTTAAATCGTTTTCAGACCAAAACCCTGGTATTATGGAAAAGTACAACCAGCTTTCGAAAATGTTACCAACGCTTTTTGAAGATTACTAGAATTTGACTATTAGTAAAATTTTTACGAAAATTTTATTGTGAGCTACACACCTTTAGATGTTAAAACAGTAATGTTTTCTGATAATCTTCTTATGAAAAACTCAATTAATAACCCTGCTTACGCTTCTTCTCTTCAAAGTCAGGCTAAAGTCCAAATAAAAGAAAAATCAGAGATTGAGCAAAATAGAACAAATGATATTGTTGAAATATCAAGAGAAAGTGATAAAATAAAAAGAAAATCTTTAGGTGAAGATAACACTCAGCAACAAAGTAGTAGAAGAGATAGCAAAAAAGATAGTAATAAAGATGATAAAGGGAATTTTGTTGAAAGTAGTAATAAAAGTATGATAGATATTATTGTATGAACTTTATTTTTATTGTCTTATTTATAGTTTTCTTCTTTATAGTTTTATTCTTTTATGCAAAGCTTCATGATGAGATAAAGAATGTTAAAGGTAAGGGGTTTGTTGATGAGGTAAAAAAAGAAATAGAAGGGCTAATAGTAGAGTTTAATAAAGTTTCTAATAGAAAAATATTAGTTATTGAGGAAAAAATTAAAGAACTTAATAACCTTATTAAGATGGCAGATGAAAGAATACTGAAACTTGATGCATTGACTAGGAACTATACAGAAATAATTAAAAGGTATGAGCTTATAAAGAAAGAAGTACAATTACCGTTTGTTGAGCGAAAAACTAATTATATTGGTGATTCAAGTGCTAATGAAGTGGAAAATGTTGGAAAAGAAATAAAAAGGCAAGTTTACAAAACACATAAGTCTTACACCGACCAAGAAAGTGAAAAGAAAAGTAAAAAAGGTCAAAGTTTTAAAAGTCATGATGATCAAAGAGAAGAAAGCGAAGTTGAGAATATTAACCTTGAGGAATTGGATTTTGGGGCTAGAGCTGATCTTTTGAAAAAGCTACTTTCTATGGAGATTGATGAAAATAAACTGTTAAAAATGGGTTTTTCCCAATCTGAGATAGAAATAGCAAAAATAGTTTTGTCATCAAAGAGATGAATTTGGAAAACTTTTTCATTGTTGTTTATCATTTTCTAATATGAGAGAAAAAGTATTTATCGTATTTGTAATATTGTTTTTGTTTTCTTCGTTTTCTTTTTGTTTAGATGGTAGTTTTTTACCTTTTAGTTCTGTTAGTAAAGGTATGAAAGGCTTTGGTATAACTAGATGGAATAACAACGAAGTTAAAAAGTTTGAAGTTGAGATAATAGGGGTTCTTAAAAATGTACCTGGTTCTGGGGTTATAATAGCAAAGATAAACGATGATGAGATAAAAAACACTGGTATTGTTGCTGGGATGAGTGGTAGTCCTGTTTATGTAAGTAACAAAATTATTGGAGCGATAGCATTTACGTGGGGTTTTTTAAAAGAACCGTTTATTGGGATAACACCTATAGAAGATCTATTTTTACTTCAAAACTACATGAAAAACTATATAAATACTTCAGGTGATTTAAAGTATATAACACCGATACTGCTAAGTGGTGTATCAAGTACTACAAAGGAGTTACTCAAAAATAAGTTTAAGGACAAAAACGTTTTGTTTATAGACTCATTCTCTGCTTTTAATGTTAGTAAAGTGAATTTTGGAAGTGTCAGCAATACATTTAAACCTGGGGATGGTATAGGTATATCTCTGGTAAGTGGTGATATGGAAATTACTGCTATAGGTACTGTTACCTACGTTGAAGGTAACAAAATATTTGGTTTAGGGCACCCTGTATTTTTTAGCGGTAAAACATCTATACCTATATCAGATGTAGAAATTATTACAGTAATTCCTAAACAAGACCTGTCTTTTAAGATAGGTATACCTAAAAGTATAGTTGGAAGTATGGAGTTTGATGGTAGTAGTGGTATTTTTGCTATATTAGGAAAAGAAGCTCCTACTATAAATGTTTCTGTAAACGTTGATAATAAAAATTTTTATAATTATTCAATAGCTAAAGATTCTGTACTTTCTAGGTATTTAGCTTCGGCAGTAATTACAGAATCAATACTGAGAACAAAAGGAATAAGCGGAGAAGGTAATATTGAGCTCTCTTGTTCAGTATCGTTTAACCTTGAAGGAGTAGACAAAGAGTTTATTCTTTCTTTCAAAGATATAATACCTATATACAATTTAGGGATTGGTTATGGTTTGTCCGTTTCTGATGTGTCATCAATATTGGATTTTATAATGTATAACCCTTTATTCAAAGCAAGTATAAACAAGATTCACGTTAGCGTAAATACAAAACCTTTGGATGTTGGTTTTATTACTTTTGTAATTCCATCGAAAGTTACTGTTTCTCCAAATGAGGAAATAAAAATCACAGTAGGTGTAAAAAAGTTTAGAGGTGAAATGGTAACAAGAGAATTTACAGTAAAAATTCCGTCTTGGGTTTCTAACGGTACTAAGATATCTATAGGTGTTATGAATAAGGCTACGAGGGTTATTCAAAGATTAAATAACTTCCCTGAAAGTATGGTTTTTGATACTTACGAGAAGTTATACAAGTTTATATCAGAGGATCTAAGAGTAGATAAAATGGTACTTTACCTTGAAATTCCAGGAATAAGCTACGCTAGTGGTGGATACATCTATAACTTGCTACCAGGTTACCTTTCAACACTTTTTTCTGTAAGTTCAAAGTCCAAAAATGTAATACCGTTTACAATAGAGGAAGAGATACTGGAAGAATTTCCTATAGGTGGTTCAGCAACGACAACTATTTTTGTAAATTAAATTTTTTCATCACGATAATTATTAACGTGAAAAAATTGATTTGTTTTATAGTATTAACTTTTATTGCTTTTGATACTTACGCATATTTGGAAAAGAGTGACATTTTATACATATTAAAAAATCACAAAGAGAAGGGATTTTATTTTGAAGGGGAGGTCTCAACCGATACTTTAAAAGTTATCTTAGACTTTCCGACGAACTCTGAAAAGATTTTTATAAATTTTGCTAAGAGTAGGTTTGGGGAAATTGTAAATTTTTATTCAACTGTTATGGTAGTTGATAAAAAACCTTCTTACGAATTAATGGAATACTTACTTAGAGCAAATAACTTTAATGAATCTCTTGGTTTTTTATACTTATACTATGATGTATTGACTGACAAATGGTTTATTGATTACTGCGTTAGAATTAGAAAAGAGGATATAACAAAAGAATCTCTTTTATCCATTATAAAGATCGTTGGTATATATACAATATCGAGTAGAAAGTATATTTCAAGTTTAATCTTTAAATAATTTTCCTTCAAGTAGCCTTGTGTACAATGAGTTTGGTAAGAAAGATACTTCTCTTATATCGTCTGAATAGTATTTTGTTTTTATAGAGCAAGTTCTGTAATCTGTTCTAGGGTTGTACTTTTTAGATCCTATTGATATTGACCACCAGTATCCTGTATAGACTGGGGTTATGAAATAAGCTAAATCGACTATTGGGAATATGTTTTTAAGTGCTTTTTGGACGTTTATTATTGTATCTTGGTGGTACCAAATTGATTCTGTTTGTGCTGCCATTATTCCGTCATCCGAGAGTATACTGTATACCATTTTGTAGAATGGTTCTTCGAAAAGAGGTTTTGCAGGACCTACAGGATCAGTTAAATCTATAAGTATGGCATCAAAAGGATTTCCTTTGTATTCCTTGACAAATTTTAGACCATCTTCATGAATTATTTTAAGTCTTGGATCTTCAAAAGCGTCTTTGTACAAGTGATAGAAATATTTTTTTGATATTTCTGTGACCATTTTGTCTATATCAACGAGTGTAACAGATTCTATGGTTTTGTGTTTCAGTACTTCTCTTGCAACTCCGCAATCTCCTCCACCTATTATAAGTACGTTTTTAGGGTTTGGGTGAGTAAACAAAGGTATATGTGAAAGTGTCTCATGGTATATAAACTCTTCTTTTTCCGTATACTGTACTACACCATCGAGTGTCAAAGCTAATCCAAACCATTCAAACTCAACCACTTTTATTTCCTGGTATTCGCTTCTACCGGAAAATAAAATGTTTTTTACTCTGTAAATATGGTTTTCGGGAGCGTAAGGATCCTGATCAAAGAATACTATATCTTTTTCCATCTAAATACCTCCTATTTTTTCTTTGGTGCAAAAACTGCAAACAGTTTTCTTCCTTCAAGTTTAGGTTCTTTTTCTATTACTCCGTAATCATTTAAATCATTTTTTATCCTTTCAATAAGTTCGTATCCTTTATCCTTAAAAGCTATTTGTCTACCTTTAAAAACTATGGTAACTTTGACTTTGTTACCTTCTTTGAGAATTTCTATCATGTGCTCTTTCCTGTAAGAATAATCATGATCACTTATATTAAAGCCTAACTTGAATTCTTTTACTTCAATTTCTTTCTGTTTCTTTTTTGCTTCTTTTTCTTTTTTTTCAAGCTGGTACTTGTATTTACCGAAATCCATTATTTTGCAAACAGGTGGGTTAGTATCAGGACTCACCTCAACAAGATCAAGTCCTTTCTCATAAGCAATTTTAATAGCTTCTGAAATAGGAACTATGCCTATTTGTTTACCGTCAGAATCGATCAATCTTACTTCGTTAGTTTTTATTTTTTCGTTGATTCTTATACTTTTTATATCTCTCATAAACCCCCTTTGTATCTAATTTAAAAAACTTTTTTTTCTTGAGTCAATTATTCCTTGCATATTTTCCTTTATTTTGTCCATAAAATCGGTGATATCTATCTTCTGGAATAAGTTGTATTGAGATGGTAATGGAAAATAAGGATCCGAGAATATTTCTATAACCGACACGTGCTTTTTTCTTACATCGTTGAAAACTACCAAGTAAAACGTTTTACCAGATTTCAGAGTATTCTGTATTATTGATTTACCTTGAGGAAGTGGTAAATAATCGTAGTATTCGTTCATGAAGTTATCAAAATCTTCTTTAAAGTGAGATAATTTTTTGGATATTTCCCTTTCTGCACTCTTTATTATTATGATTTTTCTTATACCGTTGAATAACGAACTGAATTTAGAAAACAAGTTTTTCAACATATCTCTGAAAAAGTTAAGTATATTTATCTTCATACTTCTTTTTGTTTATTTCTTCTCATTTTAATTATATCTGAGTAGATTATTGCAAATATGATAAATAGAGTACCAACTGTTATGCAACTATCCGCTATATTAAATACGTAAAATCTCCATACGTTACCTATACCAAAATCTATAAAGTCCGTAACGTATGAAAAAAATAACCTATCTATTAAGTTACCAAAAGCTCCACCCCATATAAGCCCAAAACTAACTTTCA
>CALFVP010000149.1 GCA_937928175.1 uncultured bacterium
GGTGGAGCTGATATGCCAGTTGTGATATCTTTATTTATATCTTACGCGGGGTTGTCGGCAGGTACTTTGGGGTTTGTTTTCTTAAATCATGGGCTTATAATGGTTGGTGCTCTTGTCGGTGCTTCAGGTCTTATACTAACAAGAATTATGGCAAAATCAATGAATAGAGATTTTTATGGAATACTACTTGGTAATATAACTCCGCCTGAAATGTCTAAAGTTCAAGATGACAAATCTTTTTATCAAGGTAAAATTAAGTCTACTACACCAGATGAAGTTGCTATGATTCTTGAAAGTGCTAATACTGTTGCTATAGTACCAGGTTACGGTTTAGCTGTTGCTCAAGCTCAAGGTACCGTTAGGGATCTGTACAATGAATTAACTAAAGATGGGAAAGATGTTTACTTTGCAATACATCCTGTTGCTGGTAGAATGCCAGGACATATGAATGTATTACTTGCGGAAGTTGATATACCTTATGACAAACTCAAAACACTTGAAGAATCTAATGATCTTCTTCAAGATACTGATGTTGCTATAGTTGTTGGTGCTAACGATGTAGTTAACCCAATGGCAAGAGATGCTAAAGATACACCTATATACGGTATGCCTATACTTGATGTTGATAAAGCCAAAACTGTTATTGTTATAAAAAGAAGTTTAGCCCCAGGTTTTGCAGGAATACCTAATCCTTTGTTTATAAACGAAAATACACTTATGCTTTTTGCAGATGCTAAACCTGGACTCTCAGAAATAGTAAGAGAATACAAAGAGTTAAAGTCTTAGTTGAATGAAACTTATCTTTTAAAAAATTTATTTTTTTATCTTAGTTGTTTTATAATAATCCTTCTAAATTTTGGAGGTTTTGTTATGGCGGTAAATATGGCTCTTGTTAAAGAACTAAAAGAAAAAACAGGTGCAGGACTTATGGATTGTAAAAAAGTTTTGGAAGAAACTAATGGGGATATGGAAAAGGCTATTAAGATACTTAAAGAGAGAGGGTTTGAAGCTGCTGAAAAAAAAGCAACTAGGGAAGCTAAAGAAGGAGTAGTGTTTGTAGATGTAAAAGAAGATAAGGGAATAATAATTGAAGTTAACTGTGAGACTGATTTCGTTGCAAAAAACGAAGAGTTTAAATCTTTTGTTAGGAATTTAGCCAATCTTATATTTTCTAAAAATTTAGGTTCATCAAACGATGAAGTGGAAACTTTAAGAAAAGAAGCTGTTATGAAGTTTGGTGAAAATATAGTTGTAAAAAGATGGGAAATTTTTTCACTTACTAAGGGTAATGCTTTTGATACTTATCTTCATGGTGAGAAGTTAGGTGTTGTTGTTGAAGGGTATATTGATAAATCAGATAAGGAAGCTGTGAGTTTGTTGCATGATGTTACATTACAGGTTGCTGCTATGGCACCACAGGTTATAAGTAGTGATGATCTTGACAAAAATTTCGTTGAAGAAAAGAAAAAAGAGTATATTCAAGAGTTAATTAGTTTGGGAAAACCAGAAAACATAGCAGAAAAAGCCGCTATAGGTAAACTTAATAAACTGTTTTCAGAATTATGTTTGTACGATCAACCTTTCATAAAGGATGAGAAGGGTGAAAAGAAAGTTAAAGACATTATAGATGAGTACAAAAAAAAGACAGGGAAAAACTTTGAAATTGTGAAATTTTATAGATTTCATATTGAATAGTATGTTTTTAAATAAGGAGTTGTTATGTTTGTATATAATCTTTTCCCAAGGATTTATAAAAATTTTAGTAAATGGGTGGATGACCTTGATAGAATTAAAGCGTTGGGTGTTGACTGGATATATATAAACCCTGTTTCTTATCCAGGTTTTTCTGGTAGTTTGTACGCAATAAAAGATCATTACAAGTTTAACCCTTTATTTGTAGATAATAGTTTAAAAAAATCGCCCGAAGAGCAGTTTAAAGATTTTGTTAGAGAGTGTAAGGTTAGAAATATAAAAGTTTGTATAGATTTGCTTTTGAATCACACATCTATAGATTCTGTTTTGGTTGAGGAGCATAGAAATTGGTACAAACTTAGGGAAGATGGTGATATAAAAAGACCTGGTGCTTGGGATAACGGTATCTGGGTAGAATGGGGAGATTTAGCAGAAATTGATAATGAAGGTTCACCGGACAAAAGAAATTTATGGAATTACTGGAAAGATTTGGTTGAGTGGTATATAGATTTAGGAATAGATGGTTTTAGGTGTGATTATGCCTACAATGTTCCTTTTGATCTTTGGAAATTCATTATAAAATCAGCTAAATCGAAAAACCCTGATGTTAAGTTTATGGCAGAGATTCTTGGTGGACCTTTTGATAAAAATATAGAGGTTGCTAAATCTGGTTTTGATTATGTTTTTAGTAGTGCCAAGTGGTGGAATTACGTTGATCCATGGTTTATAGAACAGTATTCTGCTTTTTCAAAGTACTCCTCCTCTATTGCGTTTCCTGAATCACATGATACTGTAAGAATTTCCCAAGAGTATGAAGAAGACTTGGCAAGAATAAAACAAAGGTTTATATTCACTTCTTTTATCAGTGAAAGTGTGATGATACCTGTTGGTTTTGAATTTGGTTTTAAGAAGAAGTTAGATGTGGTATCAACTAAACCAGAAGATTGGGAAATACCTTCCTACGATATTTCATCTTTCATAAAAAGAATAATAGAAATAAAACAAAAATATCAGATACTTAGAGAAGAAGGTAAATCAATAGAAATTATTAATATTGATAATGAAGTAAGTTCATTCCTAAAAAGAGGTAAATACACAGATCAGGTTGCTATATTTATGGTCAACAGGAATACAAATTCAAAAGTTAAAAGGTATATTGATTTTTCTCAAATAGTTGGTTATTACAATATCGTAGATGTACTTGATGAGTTTTTTGTACCAAAGTTTTACGAAGTTGAAATTCCAAGAGCAGGTATAAAAGTCTTCGTAAGCATAATACACTAAAATATTTTGAAAAACTTTGTTTTTCCGATTATCATAATAATAGTTATGAAATACGTTATTTACCAAGTGGTAAAATACTTTATAGTGTTTATCTTTGCTTTTGTCTTAATCGTTTATTTAGCTAAGACGGATAGAATACCTAGATTCATACCAGATGATATTAGAAACGGTCTAGTAGATTTTAGTGATTACGTTTTGAGTTACGAGTATTTTAGGGTTGTTTATTCTCCGATAGAGTCTGTTATAGATTTTTTAGCTGATGATGGTTATGTCTACGCTTACAATACTGTTCCTAAGATTGTCGTTGAAAGACTAGATAACGAGATAAAGTCAGCTGAGAATATAATAAACCTATTTCTTAACAATCCTTTGTTTGAAACTTGGATAGTTCCTAACATTGTTTCTTCTGATGGTATATTAAAGGAAACTTTTAAAAATTATTTTTCTGAAGATTTTTATACAGGGTTTGTTATTTTATCTTCGAAGTTTGTAGATGTATTTTCGTTAAATTTTCCTAAAGATGAGAATATAAGGTACCTTTTAAACTCTTCGGGTAAGCTTAAATTCTACAGTAACTACGTTTTGGTAATTAGAAAACTCTCAAGAGATCTTGACTTTATAGAAGGATTTTTTGTTTTGGTACTTGATAAGAAAAAGTTTTTTGATCGTATATTCGACGGTGAAAAATCTATTTTTGAGATTATTTACATCGTTCAAGGTAATAATGTAGTTTATTCTTCCAAAGATGTTCCATATGAGTACTTAAGAGATCAACATTATTCTGATTTTGTACAGTTGTTTGGAGATACTTTTAAACAAAGTGTTGTGGATTACGGTAATATGAAAATTTGTTTTGTTCTTTCTAAGCCTAGTTGGGTTAGGTGGATTTATGTTTTTGTGAAACTGTTATTGTTTGGAGGGATTATTGTGCTGCTTTTCTTTATAAATAGATCTATAAAAATGAGATTAAAACAATCTAGAGATATTAGGTATAAATTTGTAAAAGAATTAAAAAGTTTGATATCAGATAAGACTATATCAAATTCCAGTGCTGGTATTTCTAATTTACTTGTTAAAACTACGGAGGATAACTTAAAGTTTTTCGAAAACTTTGTTGAGCAAGATGTAAAGTCGATGAAAGATATTAAGAAAAGAAGGACCTCCATTTTTAGGTAATGAGTGTATGCCTTTATTTGAGTACAATATACCGTCAAACATAATAATAGGTAATGATATTGACAACAGGATAGGAGAAATTTGTGATAAACTAGGTAAAAAGGTAATTGTTGTACTTGAGAACTCAAAGTATATTTCTGACAATAGGATAGGTGAAAAGATAGAAAGTAGTATTGGAATATTTACAGATGATATATTAGTTTACGATGAAATAGAGAGGAGTGCAAACAATGATGTAAAAATAGAAAACTTGAAAGAGATTGTTGAAAGTGCAAGACCAGATGTGATTGTTGGAGTTGGTGGATATCACGTATTGAGTGTTGCGAAAATGGTTGCTTCTATGTATGATAAGATTTTATCTAGTGATGATGTATTTAAAAAGAGGTATACACAGTTTAGAAGAAAAAGGTTATCGTATGTTGAGGTGCCTATAACGTTTGGAATAGTTCCTGGGTTATCTAAGTTTTGTTTTGTTTATGATAGAGATAGTGGGTATAAAACAATTTACAGTGATGTGTATTCTTATTCAGATGCAGTAATATTTGATACTTCGCTTATATCTATTCTACCACCTTACTATATTGGTATCTTAGCTCTTGATGCTATGGCTTTAGCTTTTGATGCTTTTATATCCAGAAATTCTAACCCTATTTCTGATGCATTCTCATTTAAAGCTATAGAGACTTTCTTTATCAATATAAAAAAGTTTACTAATGAACCAAGTAATATAAATATACTCCATAATTTATGTTATGCTGGTGTTATGGCAAGTATGTCTGTTTCGTTAAGTTCTCCTGGGCTTGCAACTGCCATAGCTCAAGCTGTTAACTCTGTTTTAGATATACCGTCAGAAAGAATTTCTTCAATTATATTTCCACATATTATTGATTACAATTTAACATCTGTACCTGGAAAACTTATACAAACTGCTATGGCTTTGGGAGAAAAAATACAAGATATTACCGTTATTGAAGCAGCTATAAAATCTGCAGAGTCAATAAGAAAACTTCTTATGGATCTTAACATACCTTTGAGACTATCGGAAATTGAATACTTCGATGAAAAAAAGATAGATAGAATTTCAGATATTGCTTCAAAGTATGAGTTTATGGCTTTTTTGCCAAGAAGTGCTAGCAGAAACGATATAAATGTACTTCTACAAGCAGCTATTTAGGGTATTCTATTCTTGAATGGTATATGTAGATTATTGTATCCTTGAGTGCTTTTATTATTTTGTTTATATCTTTTAATGTCAGATCACTTTCAGATAAATCTTCGGATAGTATTAAACTAAAAATGGTGTTTTCAATTTCACTTTGTATACTTTCGTGCGTCATTTTGCGGTTGGATACCAATGATCTTATTTTTGCTTCAATCTTATCACATATGAAAACTATTGTTGATTCTCTTGATGTTGGTAAATTAGTTGAGTATCTAAAGAAATTTATATCCACGTTGTAACCTTCTTTTTTAGCTTCATTGTAAAAGTATGATATTACGCTTTTACCGTGGTGTTCGTATATTATTTTCTCTATTTCTATGGGTAATCTGTTTTTTATTGCTATTTCTCTACCCTTTATCGGGTGTTTTTTTATTATTTCCGTGTACTCTAGAGGATTAACGTTTTCTTTTGTTTTGCCTTCTATGTTTTCTGTAAAGTAGTTGGCGTTTTCTGTTTTACCTATATCATGGTATAACGCTCCTACTTTTGCTAGTAGTGAGTTTGCTCCTATTGCTTCTGCTGCTGCTTCCGATAATACGCTAACGTTAAGTGAGTGATAATAAGTACCAGGTGCTTTTTCTAAAAGCTCTCTTAGCAAAGGATTATCAAGTGAGGATAACTCGTAAAGCATAAACGGTGTTGCTATTCTAAAAAAGTATTCATATGCCGGTAAAACCAAAAATACTACTAGTAAGTTTAAGAAGGTGTTTACAAATGAGATTGTGAATATGCTTAAAACTCCATCTATACTTGTATGTTCTATGTAGTGTAAGATGACGTAAACCGCAAAACTTAAAAGTAATAAAGCTGCAAACATTATTATGAAATCTGATCTCTTTTTTATTCTGTATGCCATTACAGAAATAATTAGTACCAAAATTAACCAGTTAATTATTAATAGGTAACTTTGACTTATAATTAAGAACAAAAGTAGTATGTAGTAAGTACCAATTACTAACGTAGATTTTCTTCCAGATGCTATACTGTTAAGTATTAGAAATGATGGTAAAAGTGATGTAATTATAGTATTGTCTCCTAAACTATCTTTTAATAATAGTTGTATATACAAAGATGCCAAAAGAAAAGATGTATTTATTGTAAGAATGTTTTTATTCCTTATGTTCTTGAAAACTGATAAAGCAAGAATAGAAAATAAAGCCAACAAGATTAGTATTACCTCAAGAAGTAAAGTTTTTGTGAGTAACTTTGATTGAACCTCTCCGTAATATGTGTTTATAAATTTTATGTCTTCTTTGCTAATTATTTTTCCTTTTTTTATGATTTCATCACCTTTTTTAATATCTACTTTCAATGGTATCTTTTTTGATCTTATGTACTCTTTAAACTTGTTTTCTTGCAATTGTTCGTCAAATACTGTGTTGGGTAATATTGTATTTACTAATACGTAGACTAAAGCATCTTTAAGGGATGGTAAAACGAATTTCCCAACTACTAAGTTTATTGCATTGTATAAACTTTCAATATCTTTAACTGGATAAAAAATTATGTATTTAGGGTAGTAAAGGTTAGTGTTAAACACTACTATAACGTTAGATGAATCTATGGATATTTTATTGCTTTCTATTACTATTGTTTCTGATAGAATCCTTGAGAGTAAGTTTGTTATTATTTGTTTTGGTAATTTTAATAGTATTTTTATTTCTGGGGGGACATTGTTTTCTTTGCTAAGAGAATCTATAAACTTGGTGATTCTTTCGACTTCTTCGGGTACTGAAATTTTTCTTTTAAGTATTAGGGGAAATAACTTTCTTTCGTACTCTATGCTGTAGACGTTATGTATTTGTGTATCTATTTGTGATAATATGGGGATTTGTAGAATTTCGCCTTCTTTTATAGATGATAAAGTTGTTTTAAACTTTTCAATTTCTTGAAAATAGGAAATGAATGGTATAGGTAGTACTATTACAATTATTATAACAAGTAAGAATTTGTAATTCTTTATCTCTTTTTTTACTTTTTGGAAAAAATTAGGTTCAGACATAGATTATACTTTTTCTAGAAGCTGGGAAAAAATTTTGTTTACATCTCCTGCTCCTAGTAATACTACTACTGAATCTTGGGTTATTAATGATGAGACTAAGTTTGCAGCTTCTTCTTTGCTTTTAGCAAAGAAAATGTCGTTTGTTCTTCCCATTTTAATTATTTCTTCTACTATCATTTTAGCAGAAAATCCTTCTATTTTTTGTTCCCTTGCTCCGTAAACTTCGGTTACTACTATTTTGTCTGCTATGTTTAGTGCTAGAGCAAAGTCTCTGTAAAGGTAATAAGTTCTTGACCAAAGGTGTGGTTGGAATACCACAATAACTTCTTTTTTCCCTAAGTTTTTAGCTGATGTTAAGGTGGCTTTTATTTCTGAAGGATGGTGCCCATAATCATCTATTATAGTTATTCTTTCATTTTCGTACTTAACTTCAAACCTTCTTTCTGCATTTTTGAAACTTTTCAGGCTCTCTGATACTAGGTTAGGATCTATTCCAAGAGATATTGCTACACCGAATGCAGCTAAAGAATTGTATACGTTATGTATACCTGGAATACTTATGGATGCTGTGGCAATAAAGTTACCTTTAAAGTAAATATCAAACTCTGTTGTTTTGCTTTTAAGTTTTATTTTATCGGCAATTATGTCGTTACCTTCTCTTATTCCGTAGGTTATACATCCAATTCTACCAGATTCTGAAAGTGATTTTAGTACATTAGGGTCATCTCCGTTTAGTATTACAGTACCTTCTTCTTTGACGTTGTTTATGTAAGTTGCAAAAGCTTTTATTATATTGTTCATATCTTTATAGTACTCTGCTATGTGATCATTGTCCACACTTGTTACTACTCCTATGTTTGGGTTAAAGTGTAGAAAACTTCCGAATGCTTCACAAGCTTCATAAACAAAGTATTTACTGTTGCCTACTCTAGCGTTTCCTCCTATGTAAGGTAAGTTACCACCGTTCGATACAGTTGGATCAAATCCTGCATCTAAAAGAATTTTTGATACCATTGAGGTTGTTGTAGTTTTGCCATGTGTTCCAGATATACCTATCGAAAAATAGTCTTTTTCTATCCTTGCAAGTAGTTCTGCCCTTGATATGACTTCTATCCCTTTCCTTCTAGCTTCTAAGATCTCAGGGTTATCGTCACTTACAGCATTCGTGTATACTACTAAATTAATATCGTTTGTTATATTTTCTTTTCTGTGTCCGATTAGTACTTTTATACCGATCTTTTCAATCTCTTCGGTTTTTTCGCTTTTTTGTCTATCTGATCCTATAACTTGAACCCCTTTTGATTTTAATATAAGTGCTAACCCACTCATTCCAATTCCGCCTATCCCAACAAAAAATACCTTTTTCATAAACTCCCACAGTAAAATTATCGTTTTAAAAATTATAACATATTATAATTTATTAAGAAAATGAAAAACAATATAGCAAATGTCTTTAGAAAGTTGTTTATGTTATCCTATAAAATAAGTACATGAAAAATGGTAAGTATGCTATAGTTAGTGTTTACGATAAAGAAGGAATAATTGAATTCTGTAAAGAACTTAACTTTTTGGGGTACTATATTATCTCGACTTCTGGAACTTACAAATTTTTGAAGGAAAACGGTATAAGAAGTATTGAAGTATCAAGTATTACAAATTTTCCAGAAATTCTAGATGGTAGAGTCAAAACTTTACATCCTTTAATACATGGAGGAATACTATACAGAGAGTCTTATCATAAGGATGAAATTTCATATTACGGAATTCCAAATATAGATATAGTTGTTGTTAACTTGTACCCATTTGAAAAAACGGTATTGGAAACGAATGATATTGAAAAAATTGTAGAAAACATTGATATAGGTGGTCCTACATTACTTAGAGCAGCAGCTAAGAATTTTGAACGTGTTATAGCTATAGTTGATAAAAACGATTATAACTTTGTTTTGGAAACATTGAAAAGTGGTAATAATACTCTTGAGTTTAGGTTAAATCTTGCTACAAAAGTTTTTAATTACATAGCTAATTACGATGCTATTATATCTTCGTTTTTTAATAGGTATACTTCTACTAAGTTTCCAAGTGAAACAGCAATACCTTTGAGGAAATTTTCAGATTTAAGGTATGGGGAGAATCCACATCAATCTGCTTCTTTGTATGTAATACCACTTATAGATAGTGAAGGATTAGGTAAAATAAATGTTTTAGGTGGTAAAGAACTTTCTTACAATAATATTCTTGATATAGATGTTTCTATTGACATCCTTAGAAATTTTGCTAATAAAAACTTTTGTTGTATTATAAAACACAATAATCCTTCTGGTGCTGGTGTAGGTGATACTCTTTTGGATGCTTACGTAAAAGCTTTGAATTGTGATTCTATTTCGGCGTTTGGGGGTATTGTTGGTTTTTCTCAAAAGGTCTCCAAGGTAGTTGCCGAAGAGATTGTGAAAAATTTTTATGAAGTTATTATCGCTCCAGATTACGAAGAGTCTGCTGTTGAGATTCTAAGAACTAAAAAAAATCTAAGGATAGTAAAGGTAAATTTACTACCTACTTATCAAGAATCGTTTGATATAAGGGGAGTAAATGGTGGATTACTGCTACAAGATAAAGATTTGTCATCTGAAGATATAGTTAACTGTCAAGTTGTTAGTAATAGGAAACCAGAAGGTAAAGAGATTGAAGATTTGCAATTTGCTTGGGATATAGTCAAATTCGTTAAAT
>CALFVP010000150.1 GCA_937928175.1 uncultured bacterium
TTTTGTTATCCGTTTGCAATTTTACTTTTGATATTTCTATGTACCAGTCGCAGAAATTATCCCAGAAAAATTCGTGTAATATGCTGGCTACATCGTTAAGTCTATACTCTTCAAATGCCTTATGAACCCTATTAACAGTAGTGTTGTATAAAGATATGATCCATCTATCTACTGTGTCTATATTTTTGTTTACGATTTCTTCTAACCTGTACAATTCTTTGATGTCTTTCTTTATATTTTCGTAGTTTGCTATTATGAATTTAGATGCGTTCCATATTTTGTTAGCAAACTTTGAGCCAATTTTAAATTTTTCCATTGACAATCTTAAATTTTGCCCAGTTGGTGCTAGAAAGACTGAAGTGTACCTAAGAGAATCAGCTCCAAACTCTCTAACTACATCTAAAGGATCTATACCGTTACCTAAGGATTTGCTCATTTTAACACCTTTTTCATCCAAAACTGCTCCGTGTAGGTAGATATCAGTAAAAGGTTTTTTACCAATAAATTGGTATCCAGCCATTATCATCCTTGCTACCCAGAAAAACAGAATATCAGCTCCTGTTACCAGTACATCTGTTGGGTAATATTTTTCTAAGTCTTTGGTTTTGTTTGGCCAACCTAGCGTTGAAAATGGCCATAACCAAGAAGAAAACCAAGTATCAAGTACATCATCATCTCTCTTCAAATTTGTGCTACCTGTTTTTTTGTCCCTTATAGCTATGGTGTACTTATCTTGAACTTTTCTAATAAATCCTTTATCACCGTTTTCAATGTTACTTTCAAGGTACTCTTTGAGTTTTTCAGGATCATCCAATATACTCAAATCGTCATCTTTAGTTACTGTATCTTTGTATATCTCTAAGTAAACTTCCTTTGTAGTCCTTTTTATTTCTTTGTTTGCATCCATTATTGATGTTTGTTTTAGAACATAAACCACCTCTTCAGGTGAAAAGTTTTCGCCTATTCTTGAGGAAATCCATAAGTCAAAGAGAATATAAAATACAATTGGGTATTTACCTTTATCCTTAAAGTCATCGTAATCGAAAACGTTTATATTACCTTTTTCTGAGTACCACACAGGAATTCTATGTCCCCACCAAATTTGTCTGGATATACACCAATCTCTAACGTTGTACAACCAGTTAAGGTATACTTTTTTCCATCTTTCTGGGAAAAATCTTATTTCACCTTCTTCTGCTGCTTTTATAGCTGGTTCGGCAAGAGGCTTCATTTTAACAAACCATTGTTTTGATATTTTTGGTTCTATAACGGTTGAACATCTGTAGCAATGTCCTACTGCGTGTTTATAAGGTTCAACTTTCTCAAGTAATCCAAGTTCTTCTAAATCTTTTACTATAACTTTTCTTGCTTCGAATCTATCCATTCCTTGGTATTTTTTAGGTGTGTTTTCATTGAGTGTGGCATCGTCGTTAAGTATGTTTATTGCAGGTAAATTGTGTTTTTTACCTATTTCAAAGTCGTTTGGGTCATGTGCTGGAGTTATTTTTAGACAACCTGTACCAAATTCCATATCAACGTAATCATCTGCTATTATTGGTATTTCTCTATTAACAAGAGGTAGAATGACTTTTTTACCTATAAGTTCCTTATACCTTTGATCGTTGGGGTTTACTGCTACTGCGGTATCACCTAACATTGTTTCAGGTCTGGTTGTTGCTACAACAACGTAACCACTTTGATTTTGTAAAGGATATCTTATATACCATATATTACTTTGTTTTTCTTCGTGTTCTACTTCGTCATCAGCTAGAGCAGTACCACATCTAGGGCACCAGTTTATAATGTGTTCTCCTCTGTATATTAGATTGTTTTTGTACAAATTTACAAAAGCTTTGAAAACTGCTCTAGACAAAGATTCATCCATTGTGAATTTTTCATACCTCCAATCGCATGAGCAACCAATTCTTTTAAGCTGTTTTATTATTGTAGCTCCGTGTTCTTCCTTCCATTTCCAAACTTCCTTTACAAATTCTTCTCTACCTAAGTGAAATCTGCTTTTACCAATCTTGGCTAACTTTTTTTCAACAACGTTTTGCGTTGCAATTCCTGCATGATCTGTACCAGGAATCCATAAAGTATCGTACCCACACATTCTTTTGTACCTTATCAAAACATCTTGTATGGTGTTATTTAAACCATGTCCCATATGGAGTACACTAGTAACGTTAGGTGGCGGTATAACGATGCAGAATTTTTCACCACTACCACTAGCATTGTATAACCCTTTCGATAAGTATTCTTCAAGTATTTCTTCTTCAAAATTTTGAGGAGAATATATCTCATCAAGCATTATTTGTGCCCCCTGCAAAAACCTTTACCTTTATTATAAAATAAGTTCACTTGATTTATAAATTTACTCAAAGTAAATTTTTACCTTAAGGTAGGATACTTGACTTTTAATGTAGGTTTTTGTTATATTTTTCTTAAAGAGGAGGATTTATGGGTTTTAATGTTTTGGATCTTAAGTTTGCTAAGGATGCTATTCCACCTATTTCTTCTAAAACTATGGAAATACACCATGATAGGTTATATGCAGGGTATGTTAATAAAAGGAATGAGATAGAAGAGCTTTTAAAGACGGCTGATAGAAGTAAAGCTGTTGCTTCTTACAGTAGTTATAGAGCTTTGAAGGTTGATGAAACTTTTAATGCTGATGGACAGATATTACACGAGTTGTATTTTTCTACTCTATCTCCTACACCTAAGCAACCTTCTGAAGACTTAGAATTTGTTAAGAAAGCTAAAGAGGATTTTGGTAGTTGGGATTCTTTTATTGAGGATGTTGTTGCTTGTGCTATGGCTGCTAGAGGGTGGGCTATAACTGCTTACGATTTTAGAGATAAGAAATTACATAATTTTTTGGCGGATGCTCATAATCACGGCGGAGTTTGGGAGACTTGGCCTGTTTGGACTGTTGATGTTTACGAACATGCTTATTTTCTCGACTTTGGTTCTGACAGAAAATCTTACATCATTGAAATTATAAAGTATGCCGATTGGGATGAAATAAACAAAAGATTCCTTAAAGCTAAATCTATAGAAAAAATTCTTGAAACTAAATAAATTGTATACCCTAAATTTCTGATACGAATTCTTTTAGTCTTTTTACACCTTCTTTTATCGATTCCATACTTGCGGAGAATGATAATCTTATAAAGTTATCTTCTCCGAATGCTATACCTGGAACTGTTGAAAGTAGTTTTTTATTTAATAATTCTAGACAGAAAGTAGAGGAATTTTTTATGTTTTTGTTAAAGCATTTTGAAATGTCTATGAAATAGTAAAATGCCCCATGTGGTACAAAAACTCTTAATTTATCTACGTTCTTTAGTTCGTTTTCTATGTAATTTTTTCTTTCTAAGAATTCTTTATGTATTTTTTTTGTATCTTCTTCGTAGTGTTTAAGAAAACCTAAAAGTGCGTACTGTACTATTGATGATGTTCCAGAAGATATGTGACTTT
>CALFVP010000151.1 GCA_937928175.1 uncultured bacterium
TAGGAGTTAACATTGATCACATTGCTACAATAAGGCAAGCTAGGAAAGGAATTGAACCAGATCCCATAGCAATTATACCCATAATTGAGCTAGCTGGTGCAGATGGCATAACTATGCATTTAAGAGAAGATAGAAGACATATACAAGACAGAGATGTATTTTTAGCAAAACAAATAATAAAAACTTCGTTTAACCTAGAAATGTCTATAAATGATGATATAGTAAAAATAGCACTAGACGTTGTACCAAATGAGGTTTGTATAGTGCCTGAAAAAAGAGAAGAAATAACAACAGAGGGAGGTTTAGATATAAAACCCATAAAATCTAGGTTGGAAGATATAATAAATTCACTTAAGGAAAAGAATATAATTGTAAGCCTGTTTGTTGAGCCTGATAAAAGTACAATAGATCTTGCTAAGGAAGTTGGAGCTGATTATATAGAAATACACACAGGTAAGTATGCAAGTTCATCGTATGATGCAGCAATAGTAGAGCTTAGTAGAATAAGACATGCAGCAAAATACGCAAGAAGTATAGGTTTAGGAGTAAACGCTGGCCACGGTCTTAACTATAAAAATACTTACGAAATAGCACTAATACCAGAAATAGAAACCCTAAACATAGGACACAGTATAATAAGTAGAGCAGTATTCGTAGGAATAAGACAAGCAGTCATAGAAATGAAAGATATAATTATAAGGGGATACTACGACTTATCGTACCAATACTAAGTATACTCAGCATTTATCTTTACATACTCATAACTAAGATCGTTTGTAAACAAGGTAAAAGACTCTTTTCCTACACCTAGATCTATAGAAATTTTTACATACCTCCCCTTAAGTACTGAATTATCAGTAAAACCAACGTAATTACCTTTCTCAAAAATAATAACATCGTTAACCTTAACGATCAATTTTTCTGGTTTTATTTTTTCACCAAAAGACCCTATTGCTGCTAATATCCTTCCATAATTTGGATTTTCACCAAACATCATAGTCTTTACCAATAGAGAATTACCCACTCTCCTTGCTACCTCCTCAGCTAAATTCTTTTTTGGTGCATTGCACACCTCTACTTTAATAACTTTAGTACTACCTTCACCATCCTCAACTATCATCATAGAAATATCATTTAACACCTCTTTTAAGTGATTTTGAAATATTTGAAATTTTTCATCTCTTTTTACCACACTGAATTCTGACATACCACTAGCCATAACAATAACCATATCATTTGTACTCATATCTCCATCAACAGATATCCTATTAAAAGTCTCATCTACTGCTCCTTTTAAAGCTTCATACAGTAACTCATGAGATATCTTAACATCAGTTGTAACAAAGCAAAGCATTGTTGCCATAGATGGATTAATCATACCACTACCTTTACCTATGGCACCTACATTAAAAGTTTCGAGACCAGATACGTAATGCACAGCTGTTTCCTTTACCTTTGTATCGGTAGTCATTATACCTTCCGCTGCACTCGTTGAGGAACTCTCAAATTTAATTCTCTCACAAGCTTTATCTATTCCATACTCCACCACTTCCATAGGTAAACGTTTACCAATAATACCAGTCGATGCAACCAAAACAGTATTACTTTCAAACCCCATTTTCTCTTCAACAATCTTTGACATTCTTCTAGCATCTTCTATTCCCTTCTCTCCAGTAAGACAGTTAGCATTTCCACTATTAGCAACAATACCCCTTATGCCAGTAGGATTATTTTTAAGTATTTCCATACTAACTAAAACAGGTGCCGCCTTAAAAACGTTTCTAGTAAAAACACCAGAAGCAACACAAGGAACATTAGAAACAATTAAAGAAATATCTTTCCTACCAGAAAGTTTTATACCACTAGCTACACCTATAGCCCTAAATCCCTTAGGCGCTATAACACCCCCAGAAATCCTACGCATAAAAACTCTTCACCCCCTAATGAGTATAAAACTTTATTTTGATATTATCAAATTACGATAATTATAAAAAACCGAGGAAGTAATGAAAATAAATTTTGGTATAACAACAGAAGAAATTAAATCTGATATAGTACTAGTTGGTAGGTTTTTTTACATTCTCTTAATATCACTTTTAGTGTTTCTAACATTCTCAATCCTCTACGGAATAGAAAACCTCATAAAAATAACCTATATCCTCACAAAACCTAAAGTAATAGATGTATTTGCAATATACTTTCTACAAAACCTTATTGATATACTACCATTTGTTGTATTATTCTCCTTGGCATACTTTTCCTACAAACTTAACTACACATCCATTTCAGCAATAATAAGATTGTCAATAATACTAGGGATTTTTATCTATATTCTCTTCTTTACTGTAATACTCATTTCACCAATAATCGAAAAAATGGTACTATCAGCGTATAAAAACTTTTCTACATCAATGTCAACACCCAAATACCTATTTACTAAATCTAAAATACACTTTACAGGAAAAGAAAAAGTAATACCTACACTAGTATCGAAAAACTCATTTAGTGCAATTACAGTAAAAGATGGCAGAACTGTAAAATATAATAACCTAAAAATAGTACCTTACGACTCTGGAATAAAAATAAAAAGTGGTAAATCTGTAGTATTTGATATACCTTACGAAAAAATAATACCATCAAGCTTCGGAAGGTTATACGAAAGGATATACAGAGGTTTTATGAAAATCGCAACACAGTTTCCATTAACAAAGTACGTAGAAAAGTTCAATTTTGCAAACTTTTTAAATCTGATGCTGTACGTACAAGCTCTAACAATTGGAATAATATACTCAGTTTCACTCTTTAAAGATAGTTCAACTACAAAAGTATTACTTCTCTCTTCATTGGTGAGCTTTATAGGAATAACGGTAATAGGATTTCTAAGTAACGTATTTGAATTTATGAAATTTTCTTCTTTACTTGAAGGTATAAAAGATATAATTTCTGGTTTACTTGCTATTTCCTTAGCTATATTAGTAACTTTGGGTAGCTACAAAGTTGACCAAATACTTAAAGGGAGGATCAGGTAAGTATGTATAGCTACGTAAGCTCAAGACTACTTTTATCTTTCATTATAATACTGACTGCTCTTATACTAATATCTTACGCCATATCAGGTGATTTGGACGAAGATAAGTTTATAAGTTTTCTTAAAATTTTCTTATTTGAACTTCCAATAGCAAGTTCTTCTGCAATAGTTATAACTTACACTTTTTTCCTAACAGACAACAAACTCGCTGCTCTCCAATCCAGAAATCTTACTTCTGCTTTCACACCTTCACTATTTTTCACAATTTCCATAATATTAATAATTATCATACTACAAGAAATAGCGTTACCCTACCTGGCAAAACAAAAATTACTAAGTAAAGGAGTAAAAGATGTAATATTTAGTATAGACAAAAACAAACTACTTTTAGCAAGTAAAGTAGAATTTGACAAAAAGAATAACGTTTACTTACTTAAAGCAACAGAATTAATACAAAAAAATACATTCCATACCATTAAAAGCTACAGAACTGTAAAGTACGACCCTATAAAAAACACTCTAACAATAGAAGGCAAATCCCTTGAGCTTGACGTAAACCTCGAAAAAATCTTTATATTCTTCACTGACAAAAATTACTTTTTTAGTATATGGGAATTTAACAATGTCAAAGACTCATTCTTTGTATCTGGTTTAAAAACTTCATTTCTAAACTTTATCATGTACGAAAAAATTTTTATTCCTACGATATCTTTTGTAATAATGGTATTTTGTATAACAATTAGCTGGAGATGGAGAATAAGCAGAGAATCTAAAATCATGCCCTTATACATTACAATTGGAAGTATAATAATAACAGTAATCGTAAAGATGATATACTATTTATCCGTAAGAGTTTTTGAATTTATAGTGTTTCCCTTTTAGAATCTTTTACGTATTCTTTGTAACATCTATAAATTATACCTAAACCTATCAATGAAGTTACTAAGTTTGCACCACCATAACTTAGAAGGGGTAAATTAGTACCTGTAGGTGGTAGCAAACCAATATTTACCAATATACTAACCAATCCCCATATAGAAACAGTAGAACTAAAACCTATTACCAATAAACTTCTGTAAATACTTCTTACTTCCATAGCAAGTTTTAGAGAATAGAAAAACATAAGTGTCATAAACAAAATTACAAGTAATACACCAAATAACCCTGCTTCTTCACCTATTACAGAAAAAATTGAATCCGTATGAGCTTCTGGCAGCTTTAGTTTTATGGTACCATTACCTATACCCACTCCAAATATACCACTCTGAAAAGACTTCAACATATATATTAAGTGGTACCCTCTACCAAAAGGATCAGACCAAGGATCTAAAAAAGCAAAAACTCTATTCTGAATGTAAGGAAACTTTTCACCTAAAAACAAAATAAAAAACGATGAAACCAAAACAGTAAGAACTATCTGAAATAATGGTATTCCACCAACATACATCATAATAACACTCGTTATAAGAATCAAAAAAGCCATCGAAACATCCAACTGCAAAGATATTATTATGAAAAACAGAACTGAAACTATAAACATAGGTAAAAAAGAATTAAAAAAACTTTTCTTATCTCTTTTCTTAGACAACACAACAGAAATGTAAAGTATTAAAATAACTTTCACTACTTCAGAAGCAGATATACTAATAAACCCCAAATTTACCCACCTAAAAGCATCACCTCTCGATTTACCTAAATTAGGTAAAAAAGGTAATAAACTGAAAATTATACCAAATAAAAGTATTAACTTAACATACTTAATGTACAAAGAAGTATCTATCTTAGTAAAAACGTACATAAAAACTATACCAACCGCAACCCACATCAACTGTTTTATAAACAAAAAAAAAGGACTACCAAACTTTTGCAAAGATAAAGAATAAGTCGATGATAATATAAACGCTAATCCTATAGCAATTAAAGAAAACGCTGATATAAAAACCATTTGAACGTAAAAAAATGCTCTTTTTACAGATTCAGATTTCTGCAAATCAAAACTACTAGGCAAAAAATTAACTTTCCTTTCTATATTACTTTCCATAAAAAAACATTCGGAAGTTAAAAAAAATATTTTACACTTATATACCCTTAAGTATCACATAGTAAGGAATACTCGTTGGGAAAGTTAACATAGATATTCTATTTGAAGAAGACCAGTAAAATACGTTCTCAACAAAAGATGAAAATTTTTCAATATAATTTTTCTTGACTTTACTCGCTAAAACTAATTTTTTATTTTGTGTCTCAGGATCAACAAACTCAACAAACTCATCTTCAGTAAACGAAAGTTCTACATTCGATAAAACTTGAAAAAATACTATATCCTTTTTAGGGAAAATTTTCCTAAGAGTAGATATATCATCTACAGAAATAAAAATAAAATCAGAAATCAAAAGAATACTTGAATTTTTTTTAACAAAGTTTGGGATACTCTTTATTACACTTTTAAAGTCAGTTTTACCCTGACACTTTACACTACCCAAAAACGAATCGAACTTATTAAAATTCCTTATACTTAAAGAAATAAAATAGTTAATGTGACTATCGAAAGTCAAAAACGTAACTTTGTACCCTTCAGAAAGTAATTTATAAGACACTATACTTACCAGGTATTTAGAATACTCTATTTTAGTTATACTTTCTCCAGCAACCATTGATTTTGAAGTATCCAAAAGCACTAAAACTTCTTTACTAATTTCGGTAGAAAAAACTTTTGAAAACAGTTTTCCAGTTTTAGCAAACAATTTCCAGTTCACATTCTTAAGTCCATCTGAATGATAGTATTCTCTATGCTCAAGGAATTCATTACTATTACCTTTAACGTTTATTACCTTATTAGCAGCTTCTGATATAAAGTATTTTTTAAATATCTTAGCTAAATTAACGTTTTTCAAATAGTCTATAGCAATCTTTTCTAGATACATAAACTAGTAAAATATACCTAAAGCTTGTTTACCTTCATCTGATATCATTTCCGGGTTCCAAGGTGGATCAAAAACAACGTTAACGTTAACATTCTCAAACTTGGATTTCAAAACTTCATTAACCATGTTTATAAGAGTAGGACCTATAGGACAACCTATAGATGTTAAAGTCATATCAAGGTCTATACTCTTACCATCATCGCTAATATCTATTCTGTATATCAAACCTAAATTGACTATATCTAAACCTATTTCAGGATCATATATATCCTTAAGGAGATTCAAAACTTCTTCCTTTGTCATAGTGCCTCCAAATTATAATGTAATAACAAAATACCTTATCTGTCAAATACGTTAAACTTCCATACTCCAAAACTCCAGTAAATCCTAAGTATACAAAAATTTTTTAAAAATACCTTTTTCAAAATTCAAGTTTCAATTATTGAAAAAGAAACACGAAATAAAACAATATTATAATATGAGATATTTTTTTACTCTTATTATATCTTTTTTAGTTTTATCTTTTTTAGTTTTAACAAGCTGTGTGATAGGTTCTATTGTAGGTGGTTTTCCACTTAACCCACCTTTAGGGCTTGAACTTTATCAAATTGGAAGCAATAGTATACTTGCAACATGGTGGGGAAACAATGAAGAAAATTACTTCTCAGGATACGTTATATTCATATCAACAAATTCAAATGATCTATACTCCGAAAGGAATTCAACAAACCACCTCAACAAACCTTACATAACAAATTCACTAGGCAGCTTACCAACAGTACAAGCTAGTCCATCTTCAATAACAAAACAATACTCTTACACAATAACTCAATTACCTAACGGTGATAAAATAACTAACGATGTAGTATACTATGTAGCGATTTCTGCTTACTCCGCATCAAAAAAAACATTTAGCCCCCTAAGTAATATTACTAACATATCAATAACAAACTAACAAATGTGATTTGTTAACAAATGGGATTTGTTATTCTTTATAATTCTTTGACAAAATGTAATTTTTAGTTATATTTTTAAGGGAGGTAAGTTATGGGGATGACGATAGCTCAAAAAATACTAGCTGCACATGCA
>CALFVP010000152.1 GCA_937928175.1 uncultured bacterium
TTACAATCTCTATTATTACTTCATCTCCATTTTGGTTGTTTACCTTATTGATTTCTTTTTTGTTGTTTAATATCATGTTTTACCTCCTAAATTGTTGTTGATAGTTTTCTTAATCTCCTTCTTAAAAATATAGCAGAAAGGTTAAGCAAGAAGGTTAGAGATAAGAGCACAAGGGTTGTTGCAAATTGTATTGGCAAAGTTGCGTCTACATCGACTGATTGAGTTGCCATTACGTATATGTGATAACCTAATTCCATAAATTGATCAGTCAATGAAGACGGTAGGTAAGGTAAGAAGTAAGCAACTCCTGTAAAGAGTATTGGTGCTACTTCTCCGCTTCCTCTTGAGACTGCCAAAATACTTCCAGTCAGTACACCTGTAAATGCTTTAGGTAGTACTACTTTAAGTATTGTTTCGGATTTAGTTGCTCCTAGTGAGAATGCTGCTTCCTTAAGTGTTTCAGGAACTGCTTCTAAAGCTTCTTTTACTGATACAATTACAACTGGCATAGTAAGTACTCCCATAGTGAGTGCTGCCCATATAACTGCAGGTTTTCCCCAAACTAATTTACCTCCATAAAACGCTTTGTCTATGCTACCACCTACCGTTACAACAAAAAATGATAACCCAAAGAGTCCTATAATTATTCCAGGTATTCCAGCTAAGGTAGTAACAGATGTATTTATGATTTTGTATAACCTTGAATTTTTGTTTGAGTATTCCGCGAGATATATGGCTGTTATCGTTCCCACTGGTATACAGAAAATTGACATAAGTAAAACAAGTAAAACTGTACCGAATATTCCTGGGAAAATACCACCTTCGGTCATACCTTCCTCAGGTACACCTGTCAAGAATTCCCAAGTTACCTTTTGGTACCCTCCCAGAAATATAGTTATTAGTATTACTGCAAGAATTGAAACTACCAGTAAAGTAGAAATCATTAGAATAGCATGGTTAGAAATATCTTGAATTTTATGCCTTTTTCTTATTTTCTTCAATGAGACTTCATCTATTGGAGTGTTGTTTACCTTAACACTTTCGTTTGTGATGTTATCACCTGTGATGTTATCACTTGTGATGTTATCACTTGTATTTAGTCTTTTTTTTGCTTTGGTTGAATTAATCATTGTTTACCTCCTTACTAAGAATAGAGTTTTTTCTTTATAAGGTTTGATACTAAGTTTGCTGTTAAGTTAAAGAGTATTGTTATAGTAAGTAATAGAAATCCTATTAAGAATAGCATAGCATAGTGTTCATCTCCTATTTGTACTTCTCCCATTTCTGCACCAATAGTTGCCGACATTGTTCTTACTGGTAGAAGTAAATCCCAAAGTGGTATGGCAGCATTACCAGTTGCCATCAATACAATCATTGTTTCACCAAATGCTCTCATTCCTCCAACTAGTCCTGCTGAGAATACAGCATTTATAGAGTAGGGTAGGATAATTTTCCAAGCTATGTGATGTTTGGATGCACCAACAGCATAAGCAGCTTCTACTATACTTCTTGGTATAGAATTCATTCTTTCTTCGCTAATCGTAAAAACTACAGGAATTATAACTAAAGAAACACCAATTCCACCAATAACAGCGTTTAATCTATAGTCCCAACCGATCAAGTTTTGTAAAAATGATGCTGCTACCATTAGCATAAAAAATCCTATAACAACGGTAGGAAGACCAGCTATCAGTTCTATAATTGGTTTTATTGCCTCTTTAATCCTTGTAGGAGCGTATACAGTTACGTACAATGCAGATAAAATACCTAATGGCAAAGCCAAGAGTATGGCAACAAAAGCTACTTTGGCAGATCCCATTACGACAGGAATTATTCCATACTTCGGTTCAAGACCAACAGGTTGCCACATGTTAGAAAATATATTTTCAATAGTAGCTTCTTGTTTTATGTACCCTTTAGTTATCAATAACAACGATTCTCTAAATATAAAAAACATTATAAACAGCAAAAGTAAAACAATAATTATTGAAATAGTATAAACAAATACCTTAAAACCCAAATCAAAGTATTTTCTTCTAAGGAAGTAAAACTTTTGCTTTTCCATTTTTAACCTCTTTGTTTTTGTAAATCATCAATTTTGGATGTAAAGAATTTGTAAAAATCTTGTAAAGTTTCAAAGAAATGTCACAGTTATGGGGGTTGAGTGTACTTGAATATCCTTTCTTACATTTTAGTTAACATAATTACTATTATCGGAAATAAATTTTAAGGAAAATTTACACACTAAAGTTCATACAACTATATTAACAAGTTTCTTCGGTACTACTATTACCTTTTTAGGTTTTTTTCCTTGAAGAGCGTTTTTTATAACTTCATCGCTAAGAGCAATTTCTTCTAATTCTTTATCTGATATTCCTGAAAGAACTTCTGCTTTAGCTTTTATTTTTCCGTTTATCTGGAAAACAACCTCTATTGTATCGTAGGAAAGTAATTCCGGATTGTAACTTGGCCATTCTTTAACGCAAAGCATACCATCTCCACCTATCATTTCCCATAACTCTTCAGATATATGAGGGGTAAATATGTACATAAGGTGTAAAAGTTTTGTTATTCCTTCCTTGAATACTTTCTTATCCGTATCATTCTCACACGTAAAAGAATAAAGAGAATTTGTAAGCTCCATTAAAGATGCTATAGCCGTATTAAAACTAAAATCTCTCTCTATGTCATCGGTAACTTTCTTTATCGTCAAGTTCACCTTTACAAGTAAATCTTTTCCCTTCTTAGATAAACTTTTAAGATCTTTTGAATAGTCGAAATTATCAACGCTTTTCAGAATGTTGATATTCGAATTTACTAACCTCCAAACTCTGTTTAAGAACCTGTATGACCCTTCAATACCTTCATCACTCCACTCCAAGTCCTTTTCCGGTGGTGCTGCAAACAAGACGAATAACCTTACAGCGTCTGCTCCGTACTTTTTCACCATATCATCTGGATCAACAGTATTGTGTTTAGATTTAGACATCTTGGCAAGTTCACCTATCTCATCTTCAACTTTCTTCAGAATCTCATCTGTAAGCATATTCTTTCCAATTGCATCAAAAAGCAAAGAAACATTGTTTGCTAAAGTCAAGTGGTTATTTTCCATTACATCACTTATTTTCCTGTTATCATCAACATCCGGAATACTCAAATCTTTGAACTTATCTTTAATTTTTGTAAATATCTCTTTAACAGTGCTTTCTTGAGATAAGGATAAGTATTGCAAAAACCTTGATATACTAACCCACTTTTTGCATACCATTCCTTGAGTAAGCAAGTTAATAAAAGGTTCATCACTATCGACAAGTCCAATATCTTTCATAAACTTATGGAAAAATCTGGCATAAAGTAAATGTAGAATAGCGTGTTCTATTCCGCCTATGTACTGATCAACATCAAGCCAGTATTTACTTTCCTCTCTGTCAAACGGTTTTTCATTGCATTTTGGGGATGTGTACCTAGCGTAATACCAACTTGAATCAAAAAACGTATCCATAGTGTCTGTTTCTCTTGTAGCATCATTGCCACACTTTGGGCACTTTGTTTTTAAAAAATGTTCATTTGTCTCCAAGGGGTTACCCCTACCTGTAAACTCAACATCGGTAGGTAAGACCACAGGTAAATCCTCGTAAGGTAAAGGAACATACCCACATTTCTCACATTTAACGAAAGGTATAGGTGTTCCCCAGTACCTTTGCCTAGAAATAAGCCAATCTTTTATTTTGTACCTATACTCTCTTTTACCTATTCCTTTTTCTTCAATATACTCTATTATTTTCATAATAGCTTCACTACTTTTCATACCAGAAAAGTGAGAAGAATTTACCATAATTCCTTCTTCTGTGTAAGCTCTATCCATGTCTTCTACTTTAAGCGGTTTATCAAACGGTTGGATAACGATCTTTATTGGTAAATTGTACTTTTTAGCAAATTTAAAGTCTCTTTCGTCGTGAGCAGGTACACACATTATTGCTCCTGTACCATACTCCATAATGACAAAGTTTGCAACCCAAAGAGGTACCTTATCACCAGTAATGGGATTTATAACGTATACACCTGTAAAAATTCCTTCCTTTTCGTACTCCTCAGATGTTCTAAGTTTGTAGTCTTCTTTTCTCATTCTCTCAACTTCCTTTTCAATCGAAGGGTTTTTTTTCATTATTTCATCTACCAAAGGATGTTCTGGAGCTATAGCCATGTAAGTTACACCAAAAACTGTATCAGGTCTGGTTGTAAATATTGGGAAATCACTACCATCTTCAAGTTTAAAATTAATGGTGATACCAAAACTTTTACCAATCCAATTTTTTTGCATAAGTATAACTTTTTCTTGCCAATTACCAAGTTTCGAGTGATCTTCTAACAACCTATCAGCGTACTCAGTTATCTTTATAAACCATTGTTCTCTGTTAACAAGCTTAACCTCAGTATCACATCTCCAACATTTACCTTCTATAACCTGTTCATTAGCTAAAACTGTATTACAATGGGGGCACCAGTTAACAGGTGAACTCTTTCTGTAAACTAAACCTCTCTCATACATTTTGAGGAAAAACCATTGGTTCCATTTGTAGTACTCAGGATCACAAGTAGTAATCTCTCTATTCCAATCGTACGCAAATCCTAGTCTTTTAAGTTGTTGTTTCATTGTGTTTATGTTATCGTAGGTCCATTTCGATGGGTGAATACCTTTGTTAATAGCAGCATTCTCAGCAGGCAGTCCAAAAGCATCCCATCCCATCGGATGAAGTACATTAAACCCCTTCATTTTCTTGTATCTAGCTATCACATCTCCTATGGTGTAGTTTCTAACATGCCCCATGTGTATCTTACCAGAAGGATAAGGAAACATAACAAGTACGTAGTATTTCTTTTTATTCTTATCAACGTGTGAACTAAAAATCCCTTTACTTTCCCAAATATTCTGCCACTTTATTTCTATACTTTCAAAATCGTAATTCATACAAATTTAACCCCTCTACTTTTTGGTAAAAAATTTTAACAAATAAAGGTGACTAAATTCATCATCAAGTTACAATTTTGCTCAATTTACTTTTCGTAATACCTGTTGAGAAATTGAGAAAGAAATTTTGATGTTTCATTTATTTTGCTTATCCAATCTTCAGTTTTGTAAGGTTTTATTCTGCCGAATTTTAATCTGTACAGATCATGGAAGAAAAAACCGTTTGGTGGAAAATAGGAATAATGAGTTACAAACGTTTTAAGCCTATTTGAGAAAGTTTCAAGAGAGTTCTTACCTTTGTTAAGTTTACTGTCAATTATGTTACCGAATACTATTTGAGTATCAAGGTTATAAACAAACCTTAGGTAATAATTTCCTGCTTCCTCAAACATACTTTCATTATAAAACTCGTACAACATGTAAAAAGCGTAATCTATTCCTGCATCTCTGAACATGAAGAGATCCTGTCCATGTTCTCTTCCTGCATTCCAACCCAGCATAAAAGCTACCACAGGTTTTACTATTCCTTTACTTCTAAGTCTACTAACTATGTGCTTTATAACTCTACTCACTCTAACAGATTGATACCACTTGAAAAGCTTAGATAAACTTTTGTTTTTCTTTATAGCATCAACAATGTTACCGTTACTAATTTCAAAATCAATGTCTATTTTTGAGAGAATTTCTCTAGAGAATTCCTCTAAAAGCTCATAACCACCGTAATCACCTACCCTTATAAAGTCAAGTCCAATAAAATCTATGTAACTTTTACTTCCTATATATTCCAAAATCTCTACAATGTTTGAGATTCTGGTACTTGACAATATTGAGGTGTACTTATAGTCCTTTTTTAAACTTCCGTTTTTTAATACTAAATTTGGATAATACCCCCTAAACTTGTTTTTTTCATTTTGTCCAAGTGTTAAGAAACACATTACGTATGCACCAGTTTGTATTCCCTTCTTCCTTAGGTACATCAAGACATTTAAATTTGAAATCGGTACAGAATACCAAATTTGAGATTTACTCTTTAAATAGGTAGTTTGTCCCCCTAAGATCATGAAAGTATTCAATCCAGCGTTAGTCATTAAGTTGTATATTACATTTGCAGCTTTGTTGTAATCATCGCCCCTATTCAGTCCTAAAGCCTTGCCTATTGGAATATTCTCCTCAAACGTAAGGACCTTAAGAGGTTCTGTAAGCTTAACTTGTTGTCTTGACAAAAATATCACATTGGTACTTAACAAAGAAGTATTGTTCGAAAAAACCGAAAGTTCATATACACCATCTCTTATGCCATAATTTGGAATATAGATAATCTTTATCTCATCTTTAACCTTTCTACCGAATATCTTATCTCTACCCAAAAGATCAGGTACTACTCCACCATCTTTAAACAAGGAAACGTATATTTCCTTACATAAATTACTATCATGTAAACCTTTTATAGTTACTTCTATGTAGTCGTAATGAAGGATTTCTAAAGTGTTTACAGATATTTCTAGCGAGAAAGAATCAAAAGTTGTAATGACAAGAAACACGAAAGTAAAAAAATTTAGTACTCTCATATTATTATCAAAACTGTATACTTTTCGGAATATTTTACGTATTATTGACTTTGGGTTAAAAATTTATTAAACTTATGTGAATAAAAAGGAGGGAAATATGATTGCTAAGGTTGGTGCTGTGGCTCCAGATTTTGAATCTCAAGCTTACTTTCCTAAGGGTGAAGTAAAGAAAATAAAGCTTTCGGATTACAGAGGTAAGTGGGTAATACTAGTGTTTTACCCAGCTGATTTTACTTTTGTTTGTCCTACAGAGCTTGTAGATATTGCAAAAATATACGATGAAATTAAAGGTTTAAATTCTGAAGTTTTTGGTATAAGCGTTGATACTGTATATTCTCACAAAGTGTGGCAAGAAATTGAGCTTTCTAAAATGGTCCAAGGTGGGTTACCATATCCGTTAGTTTCTGATCTTGGTGGCAAGATTGGTCAAATGTATGGTGTATACGATGAAAATTTGGGGCTAGATCTTAGAGGAACGTTTATAATTGATCCCGATGGAGTAATACAGTCTATTGAGATAAACAATGCTTCAGTTGGTAGGAAAGCTGACGAACTTTTAAGAAAACTAAAAGCCTTCAATTATGTAAGAGAAACGGGCGGAGTAGAAGTTTGTCCTGCAAGCTGGGAACCTGGAAAAAATACGTTAAAACCTAGCATCGAAAAAGCAGGTAAGGTATACGAAGAGTGTAAAAGTTAAAACTTTTTTAGGAAGGGGGTTAAGTAACCCCCTATTTTTAAAATTCGTACTTTTCCATTAAAACTTTGTTAGCTATTGATAAGCTTAATCCTGGTTCAAACTTATATCCAAGATCTCTAAGAGTAAACTCAAGAGATTGTAGCATTACAACAACATCACCTTTGTCAACGTATCCCAAATGTCCTAACCTAAATATTTGTCCTTTCATACTACCCTGTCCTCCAGCTATTTCGGTACCGTACTTATTTCTCATAATTTTTGGTATTTGGTTACCATCTATTCCTTGTGGTACTTCTACAGCAGTAACAGCGTTTGAGAAAAGTCTATACTTACAGAATAATTTAAGTCCTAAAGCCTTAACTCCCTCTCTTATAGCTTCAGAAACTACCCTATGTCTTTTTATAACATTTTCAAGTCCTTCCTTTTTCATAAGTTCTATAGATTTGTTGAGAGCCATTATTAAAGTTATACCTGGAGTCCAAGCAGTAGTCTTATCAGATAAAGCTTTTTCCTCTTCTTTAAGGTTAAAGTAAAATTTTGGGAGATTTGATTTTTCCATATACTTTTTAGCCTTGTAAGACAAAGAGATAAAAGAAAGTCCAGGTGGTATCATGAAAGACTTTTGTGAACCTGCAATAAGTACATCTATACCCCACTTATCCATCTTAACTTCGTCGCAACCAACAGAAGTAATACCGTCAACTATAAGCATAGCTTCAGTCTTGGAAACAACCTTTGAAATTTCTTTAAGATCCGAAGAAACACCTGTAGAAGTTTCACTGTGCTGAAGTAAAACAGCTTTAGCATCTGGGTTACTTCTTAAAACCTCCTCAACCTCCTCCGGTTCAACACAATAACCGTAATCTTTCCTAATAGTAACAACGTTTAAATTGTAAGCTTTTGCTATCTTCTCCCATCTCTCTCCAAATTTACCAAAACTTAGGACTATAACCTTATCACCTTCAGAAAGAGTATTTTCAACAGCAGCATTCATAGCCCCAGTACCAGATGAAGCTAATATGTAAACATGTTCCTTCGTTTGAAAAATATACTTAAGTCCTTCCCAAGCATTAACCAAAACTTCACTAAACTGTGAAGTTCTATGATGAAATATAGGCTTTGACATTTCATTCAATACCTCAGGTGGTATCTCAACAGGACCAGGTGCATACAAATGATACTTTACAAGCATACCCATAGTTTTACTACCTCCACTTTTTGTGTTTGTCAATTTTGTATGTCAGCTTCTTTTTTTTTCAACTGTTTCTTGCTTTTTGTTTCTTTTTGTTTTTCTTTTCTGGGGCTTGTTTTTTGTTAACAAACAAGTTAACATAATTTTAACAGGAAATAAGACCTTTTGTTTAAGTGGAAAAGGAATTATTCCATCTTAGAAGATAAAGGTATGAAGATACTTTACATTTGGCATGCTGCTATTGAGAAAGAGTACAGAAAGATTCTTTGGAAGATGGCAGATATTGGGCACGAAGTATTCCTTGTAATTCCGCATAGGTGGACAGAGAGTTCAAGGGATCAAAGTTTTGTCAAGCACCCTAACGATGAAAAAATAAAAGTATTTGTACTTAAAGTTTTGTTCAGAAACCATATAAGAAGTTTTCTGTTTTTAAACAGTTTTCGTATTATATCAATACTTAAAAAGGTAAAACCCGATGTAATTTATATAAAAGAAGAGCCTTATTCTTTTGCATCATTTCAGTGGACAGTACTATCAAAGATATTCTCACCTGCTTCAGCTATAGTCATAGAAAGTGATGAAAACATAAATATCCATCACCCTATTCCATTTAGAATAACTGAAAAGTATGTTCTTTCGGTGATAGATGGACTAGCTTCTGTACCAACAATAGGTATTGATCTATACAAAAGCAAAGGTTTTAAAGGGCTACAGTTCAAAACTTCTTACTTTGTAGACACCAATATTTTCCATCCGGTACCACAAGAAGAAGCAAAAAAAGTATTTCCGGAAATTAAAACAGAAAACCCTAAAATAGGTTTTGTTGGAAGAGTATCACCCGAAAAAGGAATCGATACACTAATAGAAGCTATATCTATACTAAAGAAAAACAAAATGAATTTTAATCTTTACATACTAGGACGAATAACCCAAGATTACAAAAAAGAGTTAGAAAAAATTTCTGAAAATCTTTACGTAAAAGAAAATGTAATATTCCTACAACCAAGAGCACCAGAAGA
>CALFVP010000153.1 GCA_937928175.1 uncultured bacterium
TATTATTAAAGGATAAACCATTGCGGACTTTATTCTTGAAGAAATACTAAATGATTTTTCAAGGTACTCTGAAAGATTTTTAAGAGCATCACCTAAATTACCAGAAGATTCACCCGCCCTAACTATACTAACATACAAAGAATCAAAAACGTCTGGATGCATAGAAAGAGCTTCAGAAAGTAATTTACCCCCTCTAATAGAATAAATTACCATGTTTATTGTTTCCTTGAAATATTTATCTTTAATATTACCAACGACCAATTCCAAAGCTTTAACTACAGGAACACCAGCATTAACAGAAATACTAACTATATTGGTAAAAGTTATTAAATCTTTTTTACTGACTTTCTTACCTCTCTTTACAGATTTTTCCTCTCTAACTTCAAGAACAACAGAAAATAACTTTTTCAATTCAACTGTAGCACTAAATTTATCCTTTGCTTCAATTATACCTTCAACTCTCTCACCATCATCAGAAATACACCTATACCTAAAAAACATACGTAAATTCTAGAAATATTATAAAGATTCTTTCAAAAATAACTAACCTAAAGAATAACACAGTAATAAAAATAAAAACGTCCTTATAACTTAATTTAAAGTTATCACAACCTAAATACTAATATCACAAAAATCGGAAACATCAAGAAACTTTAAAACAATCAAAAATTATCCTGTTTATAAAGGTAGTGTAATCTTTTAACTTGTAAAAGTAAATATTTTTGAAATAAAATTTTTACTTATGAACAAGTACAAAAGAATTGTAGTTAAAATAAGTGGTGAAATTTTAGGTGGTAACGAAGGAATAGGAATAGATCTAAATGTAATTTCATATATAACTGATGAAGTAATAAAAGCGTATGAATTGGGTACTCAAATAGGAATAGTGGTAGGTGGTGGTAATTTCATAAGAGGTAGCAAAGTAGCAATAAAGGGAATTGAAAGAGTTAACAGTGATAGACTTGGAATGATATCTACAATACTAAATTCAATAACTTTATCGGATAGTTTTATATCGAAAAAGAAGAATTCCATAGTGCTATCCTCAATACCTATTGAAGGAATAGTAGAAAAGTATTCTGTAGAAAGAGCAGTAGAATACTTAGAAAAGGGGTACATAGTAATATTTGCTGGTGGTACAGGTAACCCATTTTTCTCAACAGACACTTCAGCAGTACTAAGAGCAGCGGAAATTGAGGCAGATGTTGTTTTAAAGGCTACAAAAGTTGATGGAATATACGACAAAGATCCTCTAAAGTATTCAGATGCAAAGAAGTTTTCGGAAATAGATGGTAACGAAGTTATAGTTAAAAACCTCAAAGTTATGGATTTAACAGCGTTTAGTTTAAGTTGTGAAAGTAAAATACCAATAATAGTTTTTAACCTTATGGAAAAGGATGGAATAAAAAGGATAGTAGAAGGTGAAAGAATAGGAACGTTAGTAAAGGTATAAAAATGAAATTTGCATTTGTAGCAGATTGGCTTGTTACATTCGCAGGTGCCGAAAGAGTTAACAAAGCAATATACGATCTTTACCCATCAGATGTTTTCTGTCTAATATCAAACAACGAAACACTACAAAAAATAGGTATACCTCTAGAAAAAGTTAAGCAATCCTTTATATCAAAACTACCGTTTTCGCAAAAAAAATACAGAAATTACCTAGCACTATTTCCAATTGCCATAGAACAGTTTGATTTATCAGAATACGATGTAATAATTTCATCATCGCATGCAGTAGCTAAAGGAGTAATTACAAAACACTACCAGCTACATATCTCTTATTGTCATACTCCAATAAGATACGCATGGGACCTTTACCATCAATATTTAAGAGAAGCTAAACTTGAAAAAGGACTAAAGTCGTTTATAGCAAAACTTATCTTACATTACATAAGAATTTGGGATTTATCAACAATAAACAGAGTAGACTACTTTATAGCAAATTCAAAATACACAGCAAAAAGAATAAAAAAAATATACAACAGAGAAGCAGAGGTAATATACCCACCAGTAGATATTGAAAATTTTGAACTAAAGGAAGATAAAGAAAACTTCTACCTATGTGCATCTAGAATGGTGCCGTATAAGATGATACCAATGGTTGTAGAAACATTTTCACACCTTCCAGAAAAAAAACTTATAGTAATAGGTGATGGACCAGACTTAAAAAAGGTAAAAGAAATAGCAAAAAACAAAAAAAACATTGAAGTTCTTGGATACCAACCTTTCGAAATACTTAAAGACTACATGCAAAGAGCAAAAGCTTTTATATTTGCAGCAGAAGAAGATTTTGGAATAATACCAGTTGAAGCAATGGCTTGTGGTACTCCAGTAATAGCATTCGGAAAAGGAGGAGTAACAGAAACAGTAATAGACAAAAAAACAGGAGTATTCTTCTACAAACAAACACCAACATCTCTCAAAGAAGCTATAGAAAATTTTGAAAAAATCGAAGACAAAATAAACTACAAAGAAATTAGAAAAAATGCAGAAAGGTTTTCAGAAACTACATTCAAAGAAAAATTCAAAACTTTCGTTGATAACAAAATAAAAGAGTTTTTTTAATACCTAAAATAAAACAAAAACTTTAAAAAAGAATTTACTTAGATAGAAGTCTTTCTGTATCAAGTGCAATAGCCAACTCTTCATTAGTTGGCATAACAACAACTTTTATCCTCGAAGATGGTTTAGAAATTATACCTGCTTTTCCTCTAACAGTTTCATTGTTCTTTTCGTCATCAATTTCAACAAGTTCAATGTTTTCTAAAACTTTTTTTCTGGTTATAGGCGAATTTTCACCAACTCCAGCAGTAAAAACTATAGCATCAACTTTACCTAACTCAAAATAGTAAGCACCAATATACTTTCTTATTCTATTACAGTACATTTCGAAAGCAAGCCTAGCCCTTTCATTTCCTTCACTTCCCTTAAGGTACTCCTCTTCTATCAATCTCATATCATTAGAAATACCACTTACTCCTAAAATACCACTTTCTCTATTGAGTATTTTATCCATCTCCGAAATAGACAAATTTTCCTTTTCCATTATGTAAAGAGGTATACTAGGATCAATATCACCACATCTTGTACCCATAATTAGTCCTTCAAGAGGAGTAAAACCCATAGAAGTATCGTAAGACTTACCTTCTTTAACCGCAGTTAAACTTACACCATTACCTAAATGACAAGTTATAAAGTTTGCTTTATTTACATCTATATTCAAAAACTCTGCAGTTTTGTAAGTAACATACCTGTGAGAAGTACCATGAAATCCATACTTTCTTATTCCATACTTTTCATAGTACCTAAACGGTATTGCATACATGTAATTATACTGTGGAATAGTCTGATGAAAAGCAGTATCAAAAACAGCTACCTGAGGTACATCTGGCATAATTTCTTTACAAGACAAAATACCAATAAGGTTAGGTGGATTATGTAAAGGTGCTAGCTTACAAAATTCCTCTATATATCTAATAACTTCAGAGTCTATAACAACACTTTCAAAAAACTTATATCCCCCATGTACTACCCTATGCCCAATACCATCAACCTTAAGATTGTTATCAATTATTATTTTTGAAACTATACCAATAGCATCTTTGTGATCCTTAGCTAAAACGTTTTCACTAACTTTATTACCGTTTAGAGTGTAAGTATTCGTAGGATTAGTACCAACACTCCCAATCTTATCAACTAAACCTTTCAAAATAACATTCTCTGTAGAAGTATCTATTAGCTGATATTTAAGAGAAGAACTTCCGGAATTTATAACTAAGATATTCATATTAAACAAAATTCTAAACTAAAAGTAACCGTAATTTCAAAAACTACTAAAGATGAAATTTTTCACTTACTGCTCTAATACCAAAATGAAATAAATTAACAGCACCTTGATCAAAAGGCTCTATTGCAACTTCTCTAGAAAAGTTATTCTGAATAAAGAAAAATATTCTTATACCCTCTCCCTTAACATAAAAAGAAATTTCAAAGTAATGTTCTTTGAAAACTTCATCAATCTTGCTCCATTTCCAAATTACATCATCACCCATAAAATCAAACATCCAATACCCCTTAAGGTAAAAACCAAAATCTTTACTAATCTCAAGATCAAAAATACTACCCAAAGAAAAGGAATCTACAATCTTATTAACTCTGTATTTAGAGTCATTATGAAAAACTAGTATTCCATTTGTTATAACCTTATACCAAACCATTTCATCAACACCCAAAACGTAGAAATCATTCCTCACAAAAGGAATAAACTTTAATGTAATTTTACTGTAATCAATTAATATTAAAGGATCTGTAAAAAACCTAACCCAAAGACTATCCCATATTATTACTCTAGCTCTTACCTCCTTGTATAAACTAACAAAATCTGCGTTATCAATATCATGCTTACACCTGTGAGTAAAACTAAACTGAAAATTCAAATTTTCATACTTGTAAGAAAACAAAATTCCCTCCTGCCAGTAAAAAGCTCTAGGATCAAAAAATATAACACTATTCGAAGATGCAATAAGCTCTATATCAGAAAATAAACAAATACTAAAAGAATTTTTATACCTAAAGAACTCTCCAAAGACACCAGCTTTAGCTATCCAAAAATGGTTAAAATCCGTGTAAGGTTCAGGGAAATACTTTCCAAATTCCGCAGAAGAAGAAGTAAAAGTCAAAAAACCAAATTCATCTATTTCCAAACTTGATTTTAAAGGATGGAAAATGTAATTCCTATCTATGCTAATAACCCCAAAACAACTACACGAAAAGAAAAAAAACACAAATACTGCAAAAAATTTGAAAAACATACTAAAACTTAAATTTGTACTCTTTTTTCTTTTTGTTAAAGAGAATTTGTTTAACTTCTTCTTTCACTTGACCGTCTATAACGAACCTTCCTTTAATATTTTTAGTTCTTAAATTTGTAAGAGAAGTAAAAAATTCAGTTTTTTCTTCGTTCGGTAAGAAAGAAATAGTATAATTTGTGGATTTTCCCTCTTCATTCTCTACCAAAAACTCTACACTTGAAGCAGAAACAAAAACTTTTATATCTGAAACTCCATATTTTCTTGATATTGGATCAATCACTATTTCTTTGTAATCTGATAAGTTACCTAAAGATACTTGAATTTTTCCTTTTCCTTCAGATGATGCTTCTAAAACCCCTTTACCGACCAACTTAAATCCACTCAAAGACAAAGGCAGACTATAATCCGTTCTAGTTATTCCATCTTCGCTAACAATATTAGCAAACCAAAATCCTCTATCTCCAACTCCCCACTCAGATGGATAATAATCAACACTTAAAGAAACAACTTTTTTAGAGAGGCTTTTAGAAGGAAAAGAAAAAACAAAAAAGTTTCCAACTCTCTCATTCCAAGACATCTCATTATGTAACCCTTTTTTATCCTCCAAGTACAAAAGATCAGGAAAACTCATTTCACTAGAAAAAATATCGTTTATCTCTCTAGTTGTGTAAATAACATTACTTTCAGCTTCTCCTTTTTCTTGGTAACCCATATCTATGTAAATTCTTAGCGTTTTAAGTTTAGAAAGATTCTGCAACACATTAGTTTTATTTCTTTCAAGTCCCCACCAAAAAGAAGGAGAAAAACAACCTATAACACCAAAAATATCTGGATACCACATTCCCAAATAAAGTGATATAAGCCCACCAAGTGAAGAACCAAAAGTACCAACATTCTGCTTATTCGTATAAACTCTGAAATTTGATTCTATAAACGGTTTAAGCTCCTCAACCAAAAACCTCCCATAAAGTTCACCACCTCCAGCTCTACTATACTCAAGAGGGACATTGTAAGGTATATAAGAAATTGGAAATGGTGTATATTCTTTAACTCTATCAACACCAGCATGATCTATACCAACAACAACAAACTCCCTTATTTTACCTCGAGAAACTAGATCATCAATAACCAAATCAATATTCCACTTCATCTTATTATTTGGATCATAATATAAATTCTGACCATCGTGAGCATAAAAAACAGGATAATAATTCGTTGAAACAAAATAACTTTTCGGAAGGTATACCCTTATAATCTTTTTTGTATTAAGGTACTTTGATTCAAATCCTTGAATAATAACAAAATTACCATTAGTCTTAAAAATCACACTGTACCCCAAAGAATAAAACAAAACAAAAACAAAAGAAAATAAAAATAACCTCAATCTCATAAAAAAACTCCAAACTACAATCTTGATTCTCTATAGTATGAAGTTGATATGTTAAACTTTTCAAACAAATCTAACATACTTATTGCCAACTTTTCTTTACCTTC